>CAZBIK010000039.1:1884-15936 GCA_964491955.1 uncultured Ferruginibacter sp. | reverse complement strand
TGTACCTTTGCTGATGGCATTTTCGATGCTGTCTTTAATAATATGTTTTTTGAATTGCTGCCAATAGAGCCACCCGCCGGCAAGTGACAGCACCAGGATAACTATAACTATAGTTACGTATTTTTTCAAATAACCATTTATTAAAACAGGTTTGATATTTTACCAAACCTGCGTATCCCTGAATAGCCATATACTGAATAAATAAAACGTTTACAGTATGAAAAGTGCATTTGTAAACCGGGAATCGTCTTCGGTTGTAAGATTCCCTTTTATTGCTGCATGCCCTTAACGGCCATAAACCTTTTTGGGACGTTTCTTATCAGCGCCGGCTAATTTTTTTTCTATTGCGGTAACAGGTGTAATACTTTTTTTATCCGCTGGCAGATGGGGAAACCCGGGAAAATCCTGGTCTATATGCGGGTCGGGGTTTTGTTGTACTTCTTCTCCCTTAATTGTTTTTGTTTTATCGGTCATAATCATTTCCTGACAGGGATTAATCCCTGAAAAACAGGAACAACTCTTTCATTACCTAAAGGTACTGTACATATACCATATAAAATATTACACAAATTCAAAATAAACTTACATATTTCACATACTAACCGGTCCGGTATACATGCATAAAATTACGCCTGTCCTCAGTTACGGAAATTAAACACTGAAAACAGGTGAACATTCAAACGGGCTTTGGCATGGCATTTGAATTTTAAAAATAGAAACCTGCCAAATTTAAACTCATTGATTATGCTTAACCATTTACCCGATAGAAACCTTAGCTTCATAAATGATAAAATAAACGAAATAAAAATTGCATTATTCAAAACGGAACTTGGCGCTGAATTACAGTTGCCCAATAATATAATCCAGACACTCAAAGCAGATGATGACGGAACGGTTTGGTTTTTTACATCGTTTAACGGGAAGTATTGCCGGAATATTGACAGGCCGTTTTATGCCTGCCTGTATTATAATAAAAAAGGTTCGGATTGCCGCCTGCAATTAAGCGGAAAAGCAAGCATGCATAATTATGATGATGCCGGGCTTTTTTCAATATGCAATTATACCAAAGGAACTTACGGCAGGCTAGTGCTGGTAAAAATGAAAATCATGCAGGCGGAGTATTTTGAAAATAAAATCGGCACAAACCATTCCTGGACAGAAAAGTTAAAACAAAATTTCAACCTTATATTTCAACCATCCCATAACAGGTCATTTAGTTTTTCAGCGTGACCCGCTATAAATTATTTACAGAACTACCCGGTGAATTGAATGTTGGCCAATAATGATACAGTGAGACTGCTTTAATAACAGTCTTTTTTTTAACCGCTTTTCCCAAACCAAAAATCAATACAAATGAATTAACTTGGTACTGCTAAAATATTTATATGCAAACCAGGGCCTTTAAATATATATCCCCTTTATTCCTGTATGTACTGGCCAGTCTGGCTTTTTCCGGCAAGGGCTGGATAACCTGGGCACCCATGCTCTATGCCTGGGTGCTGATGCCTGCTATTGAACTGTTCATCAAACCCGATGATAAAAATCTTACAGAAGCTGAAGAAGAACTGGCCAAAAAAGACAGGATATATGATTACCTGTTGTATGCCATCGTTGTATTGCAGTTTGCAGCACTGTTCTATTTTTTAATATCCATAAAAACAGCCGGCCTGCTTTGGTGGGAAACCACCGGCAGGATCTTCAGCATGGGTTTGCTCTGCGGCACATTTGGTATCAATGTGGCACATGAACTGGGGCACCGGGTAAACAGGTACGAGCAGGTTTTTGCCAAAGCCCTCCTGCTTACTTCACTTTACATGCATTTTTTTATTGAACACAACAAAGGCCATCATAAACATGTGGCTACACCAAACGACCCAAGCAGTGCACGATACAACGAACCTGTTTTCAGTTTCTATTTCAGGACCGTTATTTTTTCGTACTTCTCGGCCTGGAAAATTGCCAATGCAGAAATGAAGAAAAAGGGATTGCCCGTGCTGCACTGGAAAAATGAAATGCTGCAGGCGCAGTGTATACAGCTTGTATTCGTTGCATCAATATTCTTTGCTTTTGGATGGCTGGCTGCTCTTTATTTTTTAATGTCTGCAACCATTGGTTTTTTACTGCTTGAAACCGTAAATTATATTGAACATTACGGGTTGCAGCGGAAACAACGCATAGACGGGCATTATGAAAGAACCATGCCCCGGCACAGCTGGAACAGCAATCATATTTTAGGCAGGCTGATGCTTTTTGAACTGAGCCGCCACAGCGACCATCATTACCTGGCCAGCAGGAAATACCAGGTATTGCAGCACCATGAAGATGCACCTCAACTGCCAACCGGTTATCCAGGCAGTATGATCCTCGCCATGGTTCCGCCCCTGTGGTTTTATATAATGAATAAAAAGATCAGAAAATTACAACCCGAAAAATAAGCCTGTTATTTTTTTGCGTTTGCTTTAACATAAGCGTACACATTTTCCTTTTCAATGTCGGTCAATCTTGCCCTGGGCGCCATAACCGCCATGATACTTGCCCAGCGCTCAGCCGTGAAATCGGTGGTAACTTTTAAGCCATGGCAACTCCCGCATTTAGCATTATATGTACCCTGGCCGGCCATTAGAGCAGACAGTTCTGCAGTTTTTTCCTTTGGCTCAACTTTGGTACCGAATGTACCGGTATTTTCTGATGTGCCGGATGCAACTGCTGTTGAACCGGCCTCGTCGGGCATTTTACCCGGGGCATTACCTGCAGGCATACCCGAACTGTTGTTGCCGGAATCTGCCGGGGTTATTTTTTTAGCACATCCCCAGACCAGGATCATTAAGGACAATACGGGTATTAATTTTTTCATGTTTATTTTTTAAGTTGATAAATGCTGTTCAGTTAAATTTTATGTGTTCCGGGGATCCTGTTTTAACTGCAATGAATAAGCCAACGCAGTGAAACCGGATTCATGCACCAGTACATATGGTCAGACCGTGATCCGGGCATCGCCGAAATAATTGTGTAAAACAGGAGGCAATCCGATCCCGTTTTCGCCCTGGTTATTCTCCAGCAAAGCGGCCATGATCCTGGGCAAGGCCAGCGATGAGCCGTTGAGTGAATGCACAAGCTGCGTTTTATTGTTTCCATCCCGGTACCTGATCTTCATCCGGTTGGTTTGAAAACTTTCGAAGTTGCTGACCGAACTTACCTCCAGCCATTTTTGCTGGGCCGCGCTGTACACTTCAAAATCGTAGGTAAGTGCAGAGGCAAAACTCATATCGCCGCCGCACAAACGTAAAATACGGTATGGCAGTTGCAGCGACTGTAACAGGCCCTCCACATGATTCACCATGTCTTCAAGTACTTCATAACTTTTATCCGGGTGAACGATCTGTACCAGTTCCACCTTGTCAAACTGGTGAACCCTGTTCAGCCCGCGTACATCGGCCCCAAAGCTTCCGGCTTCCCTTCTGAAGCAGGGGGTATACGCGGTCATTTTTACGGGCAGGTCGGTTTCCTTCAGGATCTCATCCCGGTAAATATTGGTTAACGGCACTTCAGATGTAGGGATCAGGTAAAAATTATCAACGGTTGCATGGTACATCTGCCCTTCCTTATCGGGCAACTGCCCCGTGCCATAGGCTGAAGCTTCGTTTACCAGCAACGGTGGTAAATACTCGGTGTAACCCGCAGCCGTATTGTGATCCAAAAAATACTGAACCAGGGCACGCTGCAGCTTTGCGCCTTTGCCTTTGAATAAGGGAAAGCCGCTTCCGGTGATCTTGGCGCCGGTCTCAAAATCAACCAGGTCGTATGTTTTGATCAGTTCCCAGTGCGGCACTGCCGATGCAGGCAAAGCAGGTTTGGTTCCGCCTTCCCGCACCACTTCATTCTCTTCAGGCGTCTTGCCTTTGGGTACAGATGCATGTGGCAGGTTGGGCAATACAACCAGGGTATCCTGTAATTTTTGTTCAGCTTCAGCCAATTGCCGGGTCAGGTTTTGCTGGGCAGATTTTTGCTGCGCCACTTCCTGCTTTTTATTTTCAGCAGCTTCCTGGTCACCCCTGCCCATGAGCATTCCGATCTCCTTACTGGCAGCGTTGATCCCTGCCTGCAGGGTTTCGGTTTCTGATTTTAATGTGCGTACCTGTTCATCTGTTTCCAGCAACCGGTCAACCAGGGATATATCTTTGAAATATTTAACCGCTAATTTTTCTTTTACCAATGCCGTGTTCTGCCTGATATAACTGATCTGTAACATCTCTTTTAAAAAATTTTGCCAAAGATACAAATTTGGGACTTAGGTGTCAGACCACTATTAAAAGTCAATTATTTGAGGATCTGTTAATTTTATGACCATGCACCGGCTTCAAGGTACCTGCCAGGTGGCCAGACACCTATTTCATTTATATTTGCAGGATGCAACACGTAAAGGACGACTTACAGGTACGCTGGCTTAAATTGCGCATCAAACTCAAAGAGCGCTTTGGGATCAAGCCTGATATGGACGGCATCCTTTTTTTAATAGGCATACAGGAACTGGGCAGCGGTAAACAGGATTTCAGCAAGGAAGAGAAACAGGACCTGATGCATATTGCAGTTTGTACAGTACTTTCATTAAGCGGGTATTATGCCCCCGAAGGAAATGACGAGGAAGGCTGGCCGCATTTTAAACAATTGAAACCCCTGCCCGGTTTTATCATGATAGAGCAGGAAAATTTTTTAAAAGACCATATTTTATTATACTTTCAAAATCAAAATTTTATTGACTAATCAACCATGATGCACAAAATGAAAACTTTAATTACGCTTGCCCTCTTCAGTTTTTTTGTAACCGCCGCCGGAGCCCAGGTTAAAAAACCGGCTGTTAAAAAACCCGCAGCCCAAAAATCAACGTTAAAAAAACCAGCCGTTAAAAAAACCCTCAAACCGGTAATGCTCCCGGGAGTGCGGGTAAAGATCACAACAGATTCCGGAGTGATGGTGATCCGCCTGTATGATAAAACACCCCTGCACCGCGATAATTTTATAAAACTGGCCAACGAACATTTTTTCGACAGTCTTTTATTTCACCGGGTAATGTATCAGTTTATGATACAGGGTGGGGACCCGAACAGCAAAAATGCACAACCCGGACAAATGCTGGGCACCGGCGATATAGGATATACCATTCCGGCCGAGTTTGATACCACATTAATTCATAAAAAGGGTGCTTTGGCAGCTGCAAGAATGCCGGATAATGTAAATCCTGGAAAAGCCAGCAGTGGCTGCCAGTTTTATATTGTACAGGGAAGACAATGGTCTGATCTGGACTTGAATAATATAGAATTGCAGCGCCCGGCCAAATACACAGCCGGGCAAAGAAACGCTTATAAAACCATTGGTGGTTATCCCCCTCTAGATATGAATTATACCGTTTTTGGGGAGGTTGAAAGCGGGTTGGATGTAGTTGACAGGATCGCTTCTGTTCCTGTAGCTCCCGGCAACAGGCCCTATGGCGATGTACGTATGTATATTGAAGTTATTAAATAGTTTATTCCCGGTCATTTCCGGGTAATGGCTATCAGTTAAAAAACCTTACTTTGCACCTGATTCAGTTAACATCAAAACCAATAAAATGAATTTTCCCGAAAATCTCCGCTACACCAAAGACCACGAGTGGGTTTCATTGGATGGTACCACTGCTACCATCGGCATTACCGATTTTGCACAACGCGAGTTGGGCGATATCGTTTATATCGACATTCATGCAAAAGGAAAATCGCTGGGTGCCGAAGAAGTATTTGGTACGGTAGAAGCAGTTAAAACAGTGAGCGACCTTTTTTTACCGGTTGCTGGAACCATTACCGAAATAAACCCGTTGCTGGATGGCAAACCGGAACTAGTAAACAGCGACCCTTATGGCGACGGCTGGATGGTAAAAATGACGGTGAATAATGCTGCAGATATTGAAAAACTCATGAATGCCGGATCATACGCTGCCTCGGTAGGGTAATGATCATTTGTAAGCAATGAATAATAAAGCAACTCCTGACAAAGCGCTGCACATTAAAAAATTTATCCCAGGCATTGCCTGGTTTTTTGTTATACTGATCCTCGTATGCATTCCAGGGTATGACTTACCAAAGGTTGATAAATGGCTGATCGAGATCAATTTCGACAAAATGGTACACGTTGGTATATTTACTGTACTGGTTTACCTTTTTGTATTGCCCCTGGCAAGATCGTCGATGACTTTAAAAGAAAAATGGCATTATGCCATAAAAATAACCCTGGCAGCAGCTGTTTATGGATTGATCACTGAACTTCTTCAGAAATTTTATATACCGGGCCGCAGTTTTAACCTTTCCGATGTTGCAGCAGATGCTTTGGGCGGCGTTATCACATTGATATATTGCAGGATCCGGTTATTTAAAAACAGCCCGAAACCTGTTAAATAAATCATGAAAGTCAGAAGGCAGCAGCATTCAGGCTTGTTTCATCCGTATTAACCACTTACATTTGTATTATGCTAAACACCGAAAACATGGAGTACAATACTACCAGGAATTTTTTAGTCATGCGTGAATATGGCAGACATATTCAAAAAATGGTTGAATACCTGTTATCTATTGAAGACAAGGAAGAAAGACAGCGAAATGCCTATGCGGTCATTGAACTGATGGGTTTTTTAAATCCCCATTTAAAGAACGTGGAGGATTTCCGCCATAAATTGTGGGACCACCTGTTCCTCATCAGTGATTTTAAGCTCGACGTGGAAAGCCCTTATCCCATACCAACCCGTGAAACTTTAAAGGCAAAACCGGAACGTTTGCGTTATCCAAAAAGATATCCCAAATTCAACCACCTCGGAAAAAATATTGAAGTGGTGATTGACAAGGCGCTGAAAGAAGAAAACCCGGAAAAGAAACAGGGCTTTGCCAATGCGATCGCTTACTATATGAAATTAACATACAGCAACTGGCATAAAGAACTGGTGCATGATGATAATATCCAGACCGAGTTATCCAGTATGACCAAAGGTGAACTGGAATTCAATAACCGTCCGTTTGTAAAACACCGCGTGGATACCCGTGATGACAGGGATGATTATGGAAAACGGGCTGCAGGCGGTTACCGCAAAAACTTTGGCGGAAGCAGGGATAGCAGGAGTTCTGGCGGCAGCAGGGACAACAGGAGTTCGGGCGGCAGCAGGGATAACCGGGGCGGCAACAGGGATAACCGGGGCGGCAGCAGCGACAACAGGAATACGAACCGCAATTTCAAGAAACGGTATTAAAATAATGTGCAAATATGCAAATGTGCAATTTTGCAAATAGGCAAATTAATTACCCTGATATAAGTCAGGGTTTTTATTTTTGGTTTTAGATTATTATTTTCAATCTATTAAGCACTAAAACATGCAATCATTTGAAGTTCGGGGTGGAAAAAAGCTGTCGGGTGAGATCACACCGCAGGGTGCCAAGAACGAAGCATTGCAGGTCATTTCTGCAGTGCTGCTCAGCCCCGAAAAGATCACCATCTCCAATATCCCCGATATCGTTGATGTAAACCTGCTGATCGAACTGCTTGCCGAAATGAAAGTTAAAGTAAACCGCATCAGCCGCGATACCTGTACATTCCAGGCCGATGACGTGGATGTGGATTACCTGCACAGCGAAGCCTATCACAAAAAAAGCGGAAAGCTCAGGGGATCTGTGATGCTGGCCGGGCCCATGCTGGCACGATTTAAAAAAGCATATATCCCAAAACCCGGCGGCGATAAGATAGGGCGCAGAAGGCTGGATACCCATATCACTGGTTTTGAAAAACTGGGCGCCAGGTTTTCCTACCATACCGATGACGGATTTTTTCACCTGGAATCTGCCGACCTGAAAGGCGCTGCCATTTTGTTGGACGAACCCAGCGTTACCGGCACGGCCAACATATTAATGGCAGCTTCCATGGCCGTTGGCACAACCACCATTTACAATGCGGCCTGTGAGCCATACATACAGCAGCTTTGCAGGATGCTAAACCGGATGGGCGCCAACATATCCGGCATTGGCAGCAATCTTCTGGTGATAAAAGGTGTTGATGCTTTGGGCGGAACAGATCACCGCATGCTGCCTGATATGATCGAGGTAGGTTCATTTATCGGTCTGGCAGCCATGACCCAGGGCGACGTTACCATTAAAAATGCAGGCATTGAACATTTAGGTGTGATACCCGAAAGGTTTCAGCAACTGGGTATCCAGATGAACTTTGTTGGAGATGATATCCATATTCCATCACAGGAATTTTACGAGATCCAAAAATATATGGATGGCGGTGTGTTAACCGTTTACGACCATCCCTGGCCGGGCTTTACCCCCGACCTGTTGAGCATTGTGCTGGTGACTGCCATACAGGCGAGGGTGAGTGTATTGATCCATCAAAAAATGTTTGAAGGCCGTTTGTTGTTCGTGGATAAACTGATCGATATGGGCGCCCAGGTCATCCTCTGCGATCCGCACCGTGCCGTGGTGATCGGCCTCGAACGCGAACAACACCTCCGCGGCATCACCATGAGCAGCCCCGATATCCGGGCCGGTGTAGCCTTATTGATCGCTGCATTAAGCGCACAGGGTAAAAGCATCATTCAGAATATTGAACAGATCGACCGGGGTTACCAGAACATTGATGAGCGGCTGATAAAACTGGGTGCTGATATTAAAAGGGTAAATTAAATTTTACCAATGAACAGACCGATACCCATATTCCTGCTTTTTATTTTACCGGTCATCTTATGCGCCTGCCGCAATGAAACCGTTCACCTGCTTACCAAAAAATGGGAATGCGTGCAGGTAGAAAATATGATCCCGCCCGGTAACCAATTCACCTCACCCGAAGATTCAGTAAATGCCATTCAATTGCAGTCATTGGTCCGTACACTGAACTGGACCTTTAAAAAAAATATGCGTTTTGAATGTGCCGTTGGCGAAAGGGTCACCCTTAAAGGCCGGTATGAATTGCACGAAAGCGATAAAGTGATGGTTTGTATCTCTGAATCAAAGAACAGCATCAACAGGTACCACATTTCCGTATTATCAGAAAATGAACTGGTTTTAAAAAGCCTTTCAGGGTACAATGGCCTTGTGATGCATTTTAAACCGTATTAGAAAAGTAAAAATTAAATAGTTTCTTTGCAAATGACCCATGCCAACAAGATCATCATCATCACAGCCCCTTCGGGTGCAGGAAAAACATCCATTACCCGGCACCTGATGAATACTTTTCCGCAGCTGGCTTTTTCCATTTCCGCAGCCACCCGGAGCCCCAGGGGCAATGAACAAAACGGGGTTGATTATCATTTTATGACCGTTGAATCATTTAAAGAAAAGATCCGGCAAAACGAATTTGTTGAATGGGAAATGGTGTACGAAGGAAAATATTACGGCACACTGAAATCCGAGCTGGAAAGGATCTGGCAGGAAAAAAGGATACCCGTTCTGGATATTGATGTAAAAGGCGCCATTCATGTACAACAGCAATATCCCGGGAGTTCGCTCAGCCTTTTTATTCAAACCCCATCGGTGGAAGAATTAAAAAAAAGGCTCGAGGGCCGCGGTACCGAAACCCCGGAATCGCTTGCTGCGCGGGTCAATAAAGCCGCATATGAACTTTCCTTTAAGGACCAGTTCGATAAACTCATCACCAATGATGAATTGAAGCGTGCCTGTAAAGAAGCGGAAGGCATCGTTGCCGGATTTATCGGTAATGATCCCGTTTAAAAACTCTTTCTTATTTTAGTGTATGGATTGGATAACCCTTTTGGCCATTTTCGGATCGCTGGTACTCATCGGCTTTTTTTCAGGCATTGAAATTGCTTTCCTGTCTGCCAACAAACTGTCCATAGAATTAAACCGCAAACAGGGCACTAAAAGCGGGAAACTCTGGGGTTCTTTTTCCGACCAGCCTGCCCTTTTCATTGGCACGACCCTGGTAGGCATTAACCTGGTTTTTGTAGTGTATGGTTTACTGGTAGTTGATATGCTGCTGCCCATCTGGCTTTGGATTGAAAAACAGTTGCCCTCCACGCTCAGCGAATCAGTAAAATACATTAAACTTTTTGTTGAAACAGTACTGGCAACACTGATCGTGCTGTTGGTGGAATTCACGGCAAAGGCTTTTTTCAGGACCAGGAACAGCAGCATACTCAGTTCCGGTATCATCAGCAGCATTGTCCGGTTTTTTTACTGGATGCTTTCCTCCACCGGTGCTTACCTGGTGAATTTTGCCGAATGGATATTGAAATACATCCTGAATGTAAAGATCAATACCAAAAGAAACATGTTCACCAAAGTGGACCTGGAAAATTTTATGCACCACAGCAAGAACCATGAGCAGGAAGAAAGCAGGGAGATCAACCGGGAATTATTCGACAATGCCCTGTCATTGAGTGAGATCAAACTGAGGCAATGCCTGATCCCACGCAAAGAAATTGAAGCCGTAACCGTTAAGAGTACGATTGAGCAGGTAAAGGCAAGATTTATAGAAACCCATTTGAGCAAGCTTGTTGTATATGACGGCAACATCGATAATATAACCGGGTATATCCACCAGCTCGACCTGTTTAAACACCCGGCAACCGTACAGGAGATCTTATTGCCCATACCAACCGTACCCGACAGCATGAGTGCCACCGACCTCATGGGCCGTTTCAGCAAAGAAAGAAAAACCATTGCCTGGGTCATTGACGAGTTTGGCGGAACTGCCGGGATCGTTACCATGGAAGACCTGCTGGAAGAGATCTTTGGAGAAATAAAAGACGAGTACGATACGGAAGAATTTGTGGACAAGCAGTTGTCAGCCACTGAATTCATTTTCAGCGGCAGGATGGAACTTGACCTGATCACAGAAAAATACAGGCTGTACTTCCCCGATGATGAGGAAACAGAAACACTCTCGGGATATATCATTAAGAACCATGAACAGATCCCCAAACTGAAGGACCACATCATTATCGGGAATTATGAAATTGATATTTTAAATGTAAGCGATACACGCATTGAAATGGTAAAGCTGAAAGTGCTGGATTAACTGATGCCTTTAATTATTTCCTTCCTTATTCAAATTACATGATCATTGCGGTTAACACCAGGTTGAACAAAGCTGAACAGCCGGATGGCTATGCACAGTTTATGTTTGCCTTGCTTGACCGGTTAACCGTACAGCATCCCGAACACCAATTCCTTTTCATTTCTGACAGGCCCTTTGATGAAAAATACAAATTTGCAAAAAATGTACAGCCACTGATCGCCGGCCCGGAAACCGGCAGCAGCCTGCGTTTACAATATTGGCTCCATTTCAGGATACCGGCCATATTGCGCAAACACAAAGCCGATGTTTTTGTAAGCATGGAAGGAACCTGCTCGCTGCGAACCAAAAAACCGCAATGCCTCCTGCTGACCGACCTGTGTTTTTTACAGTCGCCCCAACCGGTAAAAGAACCGCTGGCAGGATTTTATAAAAAATTCATGCCGGCTTTTCTGACAAAGGCAAAACAGGTTGCCGTGGTCTCTGCTTTTTCAAAACAGGTCATTGCAGACCGTTATAAAATAAATGAAATTGATATTGATCTGATCAGCCCGGGTGTGGAGGAAATTTTTAAACCGGTTGACTGGGATGAAAAAGAGATCATCCGCGAAAAATATGCCGACGGGAAAAGCTATTTTTTATTCAGCGGTGATATTGAACGGCGCAGCAATATCATCAACGGGTTAAAGGCATTTACCCTTTTTAAAAAAAGGCAGAAAAGCAATATGCTGTTGCTGATCGCCGGAAATGCGGATGCTGCATTTAAAAAAGAACTGCAAACCTATGCTTTGCGCAATGAAGTGAAGCTGCTTGAAAATGTATCAATACCTGACCTGGCAAAAATAACCGCTGCAGCCTATGCCCTGGTTTACCCGGTTCTGTATTCCGACCTGGCTTTACCGGCTTTACAGGCCATACAATGCGGGGTGCCTGTTGTAAGTTCCAATACCGGGGCTTTGCCGGCAATACTGGCAGATGCAGCTCTATTTGCTGATCCCGGCAATGTGAATGATATCGCCCAAAACATGATGCTTGTTTATAAGGACGAGGAAAAAGCCAAATCGCTGGTACTTGCCGGTAATACATTATCCGTGCAATACCGACTTGATAGATCGGCTGAACAGCTGATGCGGTCCATACAGAAGGCATACAATAAGTAAATTCAGTTATTTTTGCAGCTCAACTAAAAATTAACTGGTTAAACACCGCATAATTTATGAATCAATCAACGATAAAAATTGACGTCCTGCTCGATCCAAATAAAATTCCCGAACAGATAAACTGGGTCGCCAGCGACAGTACCGCCAATATGGTACAAAAAGCCAAAGCCATGAGCGTGGCATTTTGGGATGGGGCCGATAAAACAGCACTCCGTATCGACCTGTGGACAAAAGACATGATGGTGGATGAAATGGCCGATTTTTATTACCAGATGCTCATGGGCATGGCCGATACGTTTAAACGGGCCACGCAACAGCAGGAAATGAGCGATGATATGAAAAAATTTGCCAAGGAATTTTTTGAAAAATTCAGGGCGCTGCAATTGAAAGAACAGAAGTAAACGGGAACCCAAATTAGTCATTGGTCATTAGTCATTAAATACATTCAGAAATAAAGAACTCCACCTAATGACCAATGACTAATGACCAATGACCAATGACTAATTTAAACTTTTAATAACTAAAAGATACAACCATGAGTTTAGAACAACAGATCATGACCGAAATGAAAGAAGCCATGAAAGCGAAGAATGAAGGGGTTCTGCGTGCCTTACGTGCCATAAAGGCCGAGATCATCAAAGCCAAAACAGAACCCGGTGCCGCCGGCGAAATTGATGAAGCTACCGAACAGAAATTTTTACAGAAGATGATGAAACAACGCAGGGATTCCCTGGAGATCTTTGAAAAACAGGGACGTGAAGACCTGGCTGTAAAGGAAAAAGAAGAGATGGCCGTGATCGAAAAATTTTTACCAAAGCAAATGGATGAAGCTCAACTGAAAGAGGCCGTAAAAAAAATTATTACAGAAACGGGTGCTTCCTCCCCTGCCGATATGGGTAAAGTAATGGGCATTGCCAGTAAACAACTGGCCGGGAAAGCTGATGGAAAAACGATCAGCGGCATGGTGAAGGATCTTCTGGCAGGTGTTTAGTACCTCGTTGCATAATAAGATTTAGCAGTAATGAGGAATTGGGAATTTGGAATTCGGAATTAGGAATTGGAAGCCAGATTTTAATTTAATAATACCCCCTAACCCCCAATTGCCAATTACCAATTCCCAATAAACAATTACCAAAACATGCTGATAGACCTCACACTTGCAATACTACTGGTGATAGCCGTTGTAAAGGGTTATCAAAAGGGTTTTATCATTGCTGTATTTTCTATCATTGCTTTTATTATTGGCCTCGCTGCTGCCTTAAAATTTTCGGCATTGGTTGCTGCCTGGTTACAAAACAGTGTAAGCATTTCTGCCAAATGGCTGCCGTTCATTGCTTTTGCCCTCGTATTTATCGGGGTGGTTTTACTGGTGAGGATAGGCGCAAAGCTGATTGAAAAGAGTTTCCAGGCCATTATGCTGGGTTGGCTCAACCGCATCGGTGGTATCATTTTATATGCTGCTTTGTATATGATCATAGCAAGTATTTTTATTTTTTACGCACAAAAATTACAGTTGTTACAACCTGCAGCCATCGAATCCTCGCAAACCCTGCATTTAATAGAACCCTGGGGGCCCATCGTGATCGATAATTTTGGCAGGTTAATCCCTGTATTTAAAGACATGTTTACCGAATTGGGCGATTTTTTTAATGCATTGTCAAACAAAATGCAGCATTAATTTCAGCCATTATCTTATTTAACGTAATTTTAGCCCAAACCACCGGTTTTTGAACTGTTCCACAGTAAGTTGGGCAGCGGTTTATTCTACATAATTTGAATTAAAGGATGAGTTACGAAATTAAACAAGACGGGAAGTTTAAATTTATTGAAGAAGGCGAAGGTGAAC
>CAZBIK010000039.1:0-1874 GCA_964491955.1 uncultured Ferruginibacter sp. | reverse complement strand
CATGGATTATTCGGATCCCTCAGCAATTTCCAGTTTCTCATCGAACATTTCCGCAAAACCAACAAGGTGATCGTTCCGCTCCTTCCTTTACTCGATCTTGACCTGCTGCATACTTCCGTAGGGGGTTTACAAAAATTTGTACAGCGTTTTGTGGAGCACCGCAATTACAACGATATCCATTTGCTGGGCAATTCACTGGGCGGCCATGTGGCGCTGGTGCATGTTTTAAAACATCCCGAACGCATTAAATCCATCATTCTTACCGGCAGTTCCGGTTTATTTGAAAGTGGCATGGGGGATACCTACCCCAAGCGCGGCGATAAGGAATATATCCGTAAAAAGACAGAACTCACTTTTTATGATCCCAAAATGGCAACCGATGAACTGGTGAATGAAGTATTCGAGATCACCAACAACCGGATGAAAGTGATCAAGATCATTGCCCTGGCAAAAAGCGCCATCCGCAATAACCTGGGCGAAGAGCTGAACCAGATAAAGCAACCGGCCTGTTTGATCTGGGGAAACAACGATACCATTACCCCTCCGTTTGTAGCCAGGGAATTTCACCGGCTGATGCCCACCAGCGAACTGCATTTTGTTGATAAATGCGGCCATGCGCCCATGATGGAAGTACCGGAAGAATTCAACAGGCTGCTGGATGCTTTTTTATCAAAATTAAAAACACCGGCTGCAACAGTTTAACAGTTATTTTTGTCATAACCTGTAGTGCAGGGTTCAAAGCTCATTTTCTTTACGGTAAAACAGGTTAAATTTTGTCCCGAAACATACTTTTAAATATCAATATTACGTTATTATCATAGCTGTTACTAACCTAAACCAGTTATATGTTAACCATCGAATTGATCAATAACAATATTCCCCGGCTTAAGCTTAAAGATTCGGTAAGCAAGGCATTGCGGCTTATCAGCGACTTCAGGGTGACCCACCTGCCGGTTGTGGATGATGAAAAGTTCCTTGGCCTCATCAGCGAAGACGACCTCCTTGACCAGGATGAACCCAAATTACCCATGGAACTGATGCAGGAATATTTCATACAGGCATCTGTACACGATAATGAACATTTTTTAAATGCGGTTACCTGCAGCAACCAGGTAGACAGTACGGTTGTAGCTGTAATTAATGATGAAACTGAACTGGTGGGTGTGATCACCACCAACGACCTGTTGAAAACCATCGGCAATTTTGCCGGCACCAACGAAATCGGCGGCATCATCGTACTGGAAATGGAACGCAGCCAGTTTGCCATTTCTGAGATCAGCCGGATCGTGGAAAGCAATGACGCCACGATCCTTCATTTAAACACAACCGTTCATGCCGAAACCGGGATGCTTACTGTTACACTCCATATCAATAAAAAAGAAATTTCAACCATTGTTGCTACATTCGAAAGATATGAATTTGACGTGATCTATTATTTCGGGAACGAAAAATTTGAGAATGAGATCCACAGCAATTACCGCCACCTGATGAATTACCTCGATATCTAAAAGCAAATGCTGTTGCCTGCAGTTTTATGGTCCCGTCGGCGGGGCAACATGTTTACAAAATGAACGCATTAATTAAAATAATTGTCTGTTGCTTTATTGGATTATTCCCCGCCTTATGCCATGCACAAAATACCAGCAACGGCAATATCATTTTAACCGACACCACTTTACTTCCGGACAACAGTACCGCTAAAGTTTGTATAAAAGACTTAACCGTTTCCGGCACCAAAAGAACCAAGATCTATATTGTTTACCGCGAAATACATTTTAAAACAGGCGATTCGCTTTTGATCGCCGATATCCGTAAAGAACTGGAGCAGGCCCGTTTCCAGGTCTCTGCGGTCGTAGCCGACAAGGTCAAGGAAT
>CAZBIK010000038.1:0-16113 GCA_964491955.1 uncultured Ferruginibacter sp. | reverse complement strand
GTCTGCCACTACACACCAGCGCACGCCCCAGAATGCCCGTGGTGCCATCGAGTTGAATTTCCCAGTAATCATCTGCAAAAACAAATTTCACCATTCCTTTTTGCGGCCTTGCGTCGATCCTTTCCAGTTCATCAGAAAGGCCTGGAGATACGGAATCGTGCAATGCCTTAACGGCAATGGCCCGGAGGCTGTCGATCGGCAACCAGGTTTTGAGGTCACTTGAAACGCCTTTTGAAGTTGGAGGAAGAATCAGCCCGCCGGAATTTTTTTTCCAGCCCAGCAATAAACCGGTAACTGAAACAACCAAAAAGAAAGC
Organism: uncultured Ferruginibacter sp.; assembly: GCA_964491955.1. Taxonomy (GTDB): domain Bacteria; phylum Bacteroidota; class Bacteroidia; order Chitinophagales; family Chitinophagaceae; genus Ferruginibacter. The sequence continues at coordinate 15,797 of CAZBIK010000038.1, read as the reverse complement.
GAATAAAAAAATGGCGATCGTTCTGTGTATTTTTCTTAAAATCCTGATCAGGTTGGCGGATCGGTGGTATCGGGAATTTTTTGCTGTCATGTAAATATTAATGCTTCATTGTTTTTCGGGATTTTTCACAAGTTACAAATAATCCCTCGGGAATCACTGCTGTTGCCCGTTTAAAACAAATGCAGGACCAGCCTGAAACTGATCCTGCATAAAAAAATGAACATCCGGTTATGTTACTTTATCCCGTATTTCTGCCGGTATTTTTCGGCCAGCTGTTTTTGCTTATTGTTAAGATCAACCTGCCTTCCCTGTATAAATGCATGGTTGATGATGTTGGTGCGCATTTCAAGGATATCACCTTCGCACACAATCAGGTTGGCATCTTTCCCTGTTTCTATAGAACCTGTTTTATCAGCAATCCCCAATATGGTTGCGGCATTTAGCGTGATGGCAGCCAGGGCTTCCTCTTTACTGAGGCCGTATGCAACTGCAGTACCGGCATTGAACGGAAGATTACGGTACCGGCTATTCACATCATCATCTGTAAAACTAAACAACACACCAGCCTTTTGCAGCATGGCCGGTGTTTTATAAGGCTGGTCAATATCATCATCAACCATGGTTGGTAAACTGTGCAACTGGTTCAGAACAACAGCAATATTGTGTTGCTTTAATATATCTGCAATTTGCCAGCTGTCAACAGCACCTGCAAGCACCACATCAAAACCGAATTCCTTTACAAAATCAACCGCGATCAGCATTTCCTTTACAATATTGCAGTGGATGAACAGTTTTTGTTTTTTGCTGAATAAATTCCTGACGGCTTCAAATTTCAGGTTGGTTTGTTCATGTACGGGTTCTGCCAGGTAGGCTTTTGCTTCGCGGAAAAATATTTTTACATTTTCGATCTGTTCCAGCCCCCTTTTAACAGGGTCTGCTGCAACCTGTTGCCCGGGTTGTGAGCCGCCACCCCTTGCTGCACGGGTCCTGTTCAGTAAAGATGGCATCCTGAAATGAATGGCCACATCTGTTTTGTATGCTGCATCTTCCCAGTTCCAGGCATCCAGCTGTACAACAGATGAAGAACCGGAAATGATACCGCCGGAAGGAATGATGTTTGCCAGTAATATCCCGTTGGTACGCAGGGTATTGATCACTTTTGAATCGGTGTTGTAAGCCACAATGGAACGGATGCCGGGATTCATTTCTCCGATTTCTGTTGCGTCTATTGTTGCCCGTACACTGTTCACTTCTACCAGGCCAAGCTGGGATGATGCCAGGATCAGCCCGGGATAAATATGTTTTCCGCTGCAATCAATTATCCTGGCCCCGGCTGTAGAAGCAGATGCACTTACAGCAGTTAACTTTCCATCCTTTAATATAACCGTTCCGTTGCTGATCACCTGCCCGTTGCCTACATGAATGGTGGCATTTGTCAATGCGATGGTTTCCTTTTGTGCAGCAGCAGGTGATATGGTTTCCTGGGCTGCAACATTTAAGAAAGCCAGAACACAGCCTATATATAAAATTATTTTTTTCATTTGAATTATTTTTTTTTAAAAGTCTGTCAGGTTGAGCTTATCGAAACCGGTTTGTCGTCAGAACCAGCCTTCGACAGGCTCAGGCTGACAGTTTTTTATATTTACAGTTTAATTATTTTCTTCCAGTTCATCCGCATCCATGGTCAGTAAACCATGATCGTGGTTATGGTCACCACATGCGTTGATCACCTCAAGCCTTGGCCTGGCCCTTTGCATGCCTCCTGCCCCACCCGGGCCGGCCGTTCTTTTTGCAGCGGCTAATTTTTGTACCAGCCTTGCTTTTTCAGCCTGGTTAAGTTTACGCATGGTCGCATCTTTTTCCCGGTCGAAATAAATAATTCCGTCAACCATTGTTTTTTCTGCTTTGGCATAAATGGATAAAGGGTTATCGCTCCAGATCACCAGGTCGGCGTCCTTACCCACTTTTATGCTTCCCACTTTTGCATCTACGTGCAGCATTTTTGCGGGGTTGATGGTTACCATTTTCCAGGCATCCAGTTCATTGATGCCGCCATATTTCACGATCTTGGCAGCTTCCTGGTTCAGGCGTCTGGCCATTTCTGCATCATCCGAATTGATGGCCACATTCAACCCGGCCTTTTGCATGATGTATGCATTGTAGGGAATGGCATCCGCCACTTCCATTTTATAGTTCCACCAGTCGCTGAAGGTTGAAGCAGCTGCACCATGTGCCTTCATTTTGTCGGCAACCTTATAACCCTCCAGGATATGGGTGAATGTGTTTACAGTAAAACCGAATTTTTCGGCCACCTTCATAGTGGCGTTGATCTCGCTTTGCACATACGAGTGACAGGTATTGAATCTTTTCTTATTCATGATCTCCACCAGGGCATCCAGTTCCAGGTCGCGGCGTACAATTATTGGAACAACTCCTTTTTTCCGGTTATTTTCTTCGGCTGCTTTCAGGTTCTTCTGGTAGTCTGATGCCCGTTGAAAAGCATCGATCAATACCTGGTCCACACCCATCCTGCTGTCGGGGAAACGGGCATTGCCCTGTGTGCTTGAACTTCTTTTTACATTTTCGCCCAGTGCAAATTTGATGAACGGGTCTGCCCCGGCAAATTTCAGGTCCTGGTCATTGGCACCCCAGCGGAGCTTGATCAGCTGCGTTTGGCCGCCAATGGTATTGGCCGAACCGTGCAGGATATGGGAGCTGGTAACGCCACCGCTTAGCTGCCGGTAAATATTGATGTCATCGGGATTGATGTTATCAGCGATCCTCACTTCTGAACTGACACTTTGCCCACCTTCGTTTATGGAAGCTGCAGCAATATGTGAATGTTCATCGATGATGCCTGCAGTTACATGTTTGCCGGTTCCGTCAATCACCCTGGCAGTGGCATCGCCCAGGTTTTTTCCAACTGCTGCTATTTTGCCGCCTTTTATCAAAACATCTGTATTCTCCAGCCTGCCTTCATTTTCGCTGGTCCATACGGTTGCATTTTTTACCAGGATATTTTCCTGTTTTGGTAATTCCTCCCAGCCATAACTTAAAAAAGGATAGGTTACTTTCCCGGTAACCAATGGTTGCTTTGGCCTTGAACTATCTGTTTTTACTTCCGGCATTTTATCGAAATTGGCAGTCCAGTTAAACGCGTTTCCCTGGGCATCGGTTCCCCTCCCGGAGATCGTATTGCCGGATGCGGCGCCGCTCATGATGGTTTCCCTGGCATTGGGTCCCCGGCCTTCGGTATAACTGAGTTTTACCAGTTTACCATCAAAACTGTATTTCCCGGTTATGGTATCCCTGCTTATAAACCGGGCAACACCCGCCTCTTTTAAATCAAGCGTATATGCTTTAGCACCTCCAACAGTAGAGGCCATAAAATTATAAGAACCTTTCAGGTCGTACCAGTGCTCATCCTTCACTGCATTTTTAATACCCTGGGTCCAGTTTTGGAGGATCACGGTCTTATCAGCAAACACAGGCCCGGAGGTAATTAAAAAATTGGCTATTTTACCCGCATCCAGGCTTCCGATCTTATCATAAACTCCCAACAGGCCGGCCGGTGCTTTGGTCAAAGCTTCCAGCGCTTTGTTCTCTGACAATCCATACTCAATGGCTTTTCGCAGGTTGGCCATAAATTCGGAAGGGTTGGTTAGGTCTGCTGTGGTCAAACAGAAATTAATGCCTGCTTTTTCAAAGGCTGCCGCATTGCCCGGGGCAAGTTCCCAGTGTTTGAGGTCATCCAAACCTACAAAGCGCAGGTCATTCGGATCATCCACATCCATGGCTGCAGGAAAATTCAATGACAGAATGAATGATGCTTTTGTTTCGGCCATTTCTTTGATCCGCTGGTATTCGTTACCGCCTGCCTTGATGATATATTGTACGCCAAACTCATCGCCGATCTTATCTACCCGGAGGCTGTTCCATTTATCGTTGGCTTCAAATACCTGGGGCAGTGCCTGGTTGTCGTTCCAGTATTTTAAGGAGATGTTTACGCCTTCGGAAACAGGGTTGGATCTATACCACTGTGCGTCAAGGTATGTCTGGCGCAGCAGGGCAATACTGCCCATAAGGGAAGCGGGATAACTTTGCGATGAAGTACCGCGGCTGAAAGAATAATGTGCTGATGCTTTCTCTTTTACCAGTACAAAATTGTCGGCGTTATTGGCCAGCGTTACAAAGCTGCCGGTTCCCCTGGCAATACCGTCTTTCTGGTGGGTAAGTACTGCGCCAAAACCGTTGTAACGTAAAGCTTTTGCTTTGGTATCGTCGGCGCTGAAGATCTTATAAGCCTGCGTTTCACTTTTAATGGCCTGGTTCCAGCCATAAGCACCTTTGGTGTTTGAATTGATCTGTTGTGTTCTGAAACCAGCTGCGCCACCTGCTGCCTGCGGGCGTTCAGTGGCAGGCATGCCATAATCGCTGTACAAATCGATGAATGAAGGATAAATATATTTTCCCCGGCAATCAACAATTACCGCATCTTTTGGTATGGTGATATTGTTTCCAACGGTTTCAATTTTTCCCCGCCGGATCACCAGGCTGGCGTTTTGTAATATGGTTTGGGCATCTTTTACAATGACGGCATTGGTAAATGCATAACAGCCATCTTTTGGATCGGCTACATCATTCACCGGGAAAGTTGCCTGTGCCTGAATGCGATGCCCTGCGCCTGCTGTAACAATAAGCACCATTAACAATAATTTAATTTTTAGCATGAAAACCGGGTTTGATTATTTTGTTTAGGCGATAAATATAACAAATGATTACGGGTTAATACGGCCGGTTAAAAAATTATGTTTTGCATAATCACTAATTTTATGATAATTGTAAAAAATATGAATATTGAAGAATATATAGAACATGCCATTTTAAAACCGGATACGGATATTGGCGATATAGAAAGGGTTTGCAAAGAAGCAATTGATTATCATTTTTCTACGGTATGCGTACCTCCACTCTTTGTGAAGAAAGCAAAAATGCTTACATCAGAAACCGGTATTAATATTTCTACGGTCACCGGGTATCCTTTTGGGTTCAGTGCCATTGAGGCCAAGGTTGCAGAAATAGTTTTAGCAGTTATCGATGGTGCAGATGAAATTGAAATGGTTGCAAATACCGGGGCCATTAAAAATACCGACTGGCAGTTCCTGGCCAATGAGGTCAATACGGTGATGCCGATCATTCGCGGAAAGGGAAAAAAAATAACGGTGATCCTGGAAACGGGCTTACTGACCGGAAAAGAGATCATAACCGCCTGTGATATATATGGTGCTGCCGGGGTTGATTTTGTGAAAGCCGGAACAGGGTATGTTGAAGATAATGCTGTGGCAGGGCATATCGGGCTTATACGGAGCCACCTGGCAGCTGCCGTTCAGTTAAAAACGGGTGTGGCTATACATAATTATCCATTTGCCCTGGCCCTTATAAATGCCGGGGCAGACCGTTTGTGTTGCAGCAACGGGATAAAACTTAAGCAGGAAACAATTCAGCAAAATTGATGGAACGGTTTTTGTAAATTTGTACATCATGAAAAAATTACACGGGTTAGTATTATTCCTTATTTTGGCTTCAACGGCGGGTTATGCCCAAACGGATGCGGCCGATACTGTCGTCAATACAAAAGTTACGGTTCATAAAGATCCCCGTTTGGATATACTGGCTAAGGCAGAAGCTGAGATAAACAGCATGTCGTCCCGTTTTGTAAAAGGGTACCGGCTTTTTGTATTAAAGAGCAATAACCGGGAGTATGCCATGAAAGTAAGGTCTTACCTGTTACAGAATTTTCCGGAAGAAAAAGTGATCATGACCTACCAGTCGCCCTTTATAAAAATGAAATTCGGGGATTTTGAGGATAAAAAGGACGCTGAACATTACCGAGATATGATCTTAAGGGACGGGATCATTACCGGTGGAATTTATGTGGTTCCGGATACCATTGAGTTAAAACCTGACAAAATAAAACCGGAAGAAGAACAATAAACGGATTATGTGTAAAGAGTTTCTCCATCAGAAACTCTTTTTTTATCCGGGACTTTACCATTATTTTTAGACAATGATAAAACAACGCATACAGCAACTGGCAAAAAAATATGCTGATGAGTTTATTGATATCCGCCACCGGTTACATGCCAACCCGGAATTGAGTTACCTGGAATTTGAAACTTCTGCATTCGTACAGGAAAAATTAACTGCATTTGGAATTCCATTTGAAGTAAAGGCCAAAACAGGTGTAGTAGGTTTGATAAAAGGAAAAAACCCGGGTAAAAAAACGGTTGCCCTGCGTGCCGATATGGACGCATTGCCCATTGCAGAAGAAAATGATGTGCCTTACCGGTCGAAGAATGCCGGTATAATGCATGCCTGCGGTCATGATGTGCACACAACCTGTTTACTGGGAGCCGCAAAAATTTTAAATGAGTTAAAGGAAGAATGGGAGGGAACCGTGAAACTGATCTTTCAGCCCGGTGAAGAAAAAAATCCCGGCGGTGCCAGTTTGCTCATCAAAGAAGGTGTGCTGGAAGATCCGAAGCCCGGAAAAATATTTGCATTGCACGTTCATCCTGGGCTGGAGACCGGCAAACTGAGTTTCAGGAACGGGATGGTGATGGCCAGTGCAGATGAAATATATATAAGCATAAAAAGCAAAGGCGGTCATGCAGCCGCACCGCAGTACACGGCTGATACCATTTTGATCGCCTCGCACCTGGTCGTCAGTTTGCAACAGATCGTAAGCCGCAACAACAGCCCATTCAACCCTTCGGTGTTATCCATTACCTCATTCCAGGGTGGTAATACCACCAATGTGATTCCCAGTGAAGTGAAACTGATGGGAACTTTCAGGGCAATGAATGAGGACTGGCGTTTTGCCGCACATGAACTGATAAAAAAACAAACGATCGAACTGGTACATGCCATGGGTGCCGAAGCAACCATTCATATTGATGTGGGATATCCATTTGTTTTAAATGATGAAACACTGGGCAATGCAGCCAGGAAACAGGCAGAAGAATATATGGGTGCTGCCAATGTTGAAGAAACAGAATTAAGAATGGGCGCCGAAGATTTTGCTTATTACTCACACCAGGTACCGGCCTGTTTTTTCAGGCTGGGTGCCGGCAATAAAGCAAAGGGAATTACAAGTGGTGTGCATACACCAACTTTTAATATTGACGAAAGTGCGATTGAGATCGGGATGGGGATGATGGCATGGCTGGGGGCAGACACCCCCTAACCCCCTGAAGGGGGAACTGAGGGCATTATAATTATGTAACAATTTGGTTTTTGATTTGCATAGAGGTCATTTAAGAATTTTTAAAACCAGGTTCAAATGTTTTCTAACCTATGCAGTAGGATACATTGAATTTGGATTCCCCCTTTAGGGGGGCAGGGGGTATGAAAATAGCATTCCACGGCGCAGCCCGTACAGTAACCGGTTCAAAACATTTGCTGAGTTTAAAGAACGGCAAAAAATATTTACTCGACTGTGGTATGTTCCAGGGTATGGGGAAAGATACTGATGCGATGAACCGCCATTTTGGATTTGATCCTGCCGAAGTAACCCATGTGATCCTGTCCCATGCGCACATTGATCATTGCGGGCTGATACCAAAACTGGTCAGCGAAGGTTTTAACGGCAAAGTATTTTGTACCCCTGCAACCCGGGAATTGGCGTCCGTCATGCTGGAAGATTCTGCCGGTATTCAGGAAAACGAGGTTAAGTACGAAAACAAAAGAAGGGCACAACAGGGATTGCCTTACCTGAAACCATTGTATGATACGGCTGATGCACTGGCATCGCTGGATAGTTTTATTGCTGTACCCTACGACATCTGGTTTACCATTGATGAAAATATTGAAGTGCAATATACCGATGCCGGCCACATCATTGGCAGCGCTGCCGTGCATTTGAAGATCAGGGAAGATGGAAAGACCACACGCTTAACTTTCAGCGGGGATGTGGGCCGCTACAGGGATGTGATCTTAAAATCGCCGGCAACTTTTTCACAGGCCGATCACATCATCATTGAATCAACCTATGGCAACAGCCTGCACGACAATGCCAGCACCACGCCCGATGAAGTGCTGCACTGGATTGAAAAAGCCTGCCTGCAGAAAAAGGGAAAATTGATCATTCCTGCTTTCAGCCTGGGAAGAACGCAGGAGATATTGTTTGCACTGAACCAGCTGGAACTGGAAAGAAGGTTGCCCGACCTGGATTATTATGTTGACAGCCCGCTGAGTGTTAAAGCAACTGAAATTGTAAAACGCTACCCGCAGTATTTTAATAAAACCATACAGAAGATCCTGCAGTCTGATGCTGATCCCTTTGGTTTTAAAGGATTGAAATTTATCCAGTCGGTTGATGAATCCAAAATGCTCAATTTCCGGAACGGTCCGTTCGTTGTCATATCTGCCAGCGGCATGGCCGATGCAGGCAGGGTAAAACATCACATCAGCAATAATATTGAGAACAGCCGCAACACCATCCTGTTCACCAGCTATTGCGAACCCCGTTCATTGGGCGGTAAATTGCTGGACGGAAGAAAGGAAGTAAATATTTACGGTGTTGCGCATGAAGTGAATGCCGAGATCGGTTCTATCCGCAGCATGAGCGCCCATGGCGATTACGATGACCTTTGCCAGTTCCTGGCCTGCCAGGATCCCCGCCTGGTAAAGCGCATGTTCGTGGTACACGGAGAATACCATGTGCAGTCGGAATTTCAGCACCGGCTCATGCGGAAGGGTTTTGGAGATGTGGAAGTGCCTGAAATGCACTATGAAACAACGCTGGAATAAGTATTTGCAGGAATATTCTTTTAGCCTGCCGGGCCCATCATTACCTGGTAAACCGGATATTGGAATAGTTTTTGGTTAAGATAAAGAACCAAATACTGGCTGAATAGCCTAAATGAATATGGAATGAAAAAACTAAAGAAGATTTTAAAGATATTCCTGGTAGTAATACTGATCCTTGTTGGATTGCTTTTTGCAACCCCTTATATTTTCAAAGGCAAGATCGTTTCACTGGTAAAAAGAGAAGTAAATAAAAACCTGGCCGCAACCGTTGATTTTAAGGATGTAAATATTTCTTTCTTCCGCCATTTCCCCAAAGTGAGCATTGCCCTGGATGACCTGCAGGTTATTGGTACCGGTGATTTTTCAGCAGATACCCTGTTGAGTGCAAAAAGACTTGATGCTGCAGTGAATTTCATGAGCTTTATCAGGGGGAAGAACATGTCTGTTTATACCATTTTACTTGAATCGCCCCGCATCAATGCCATTGTAAATAAAGACGGCCTGGCCAACTGGGATATTGTAAAAAAGAATGACCCAGATAATGGAGCTGATACTGCTGCCGGCTCATTTAACCTGCAGCTTAATTATTATTCTATCGTTAACGGTTACCTGAATTATATGGATGTGCAGAACAACATGAGCGTGGTTGCAGAAAACCTCAACCATTCCGGCTCGGGTGATTTTACAGCCGAAATGTTTACGTTAAGCACCAGGAGCACAGCGGATGCCGTTTCATTTAATTATGGCGCCATACCCTATTTATCCCGGGTAAGGTCAAACATCAATGCGGATATTAAAATTGACAACCGGAACAGTGTTTATAGTTTTGATGCCATAGATATTTTACTGAATGAACTTAAGATCATTGGTAAAGGCAAAATAAAAAGCCTGGCAGAAGGGTATGACCTCGACATCAGCTTTAATGCCCCTTCATCGGATTTTAAGAATATCCTGTCATTGGTAACACCTGTTTATAAAAAGGAATTTGAAAAAGTAACGGCCAGCGGTACGGCCATATTTGAAGGGTTTGTAAAAGGGGTTTATAAGGATTCTGTAATGCCGGCCTATCATATTGCAGCTGCAGTAAAAGATGCTTCCTTTAAATACAGCGACCTGCCAAAGGGGATCACGGAGATCAATTTTAATGCAGTGGTTGATAACCCCGACGGAAAAACAGATAATACTGTTGTGGATATATCAAAAGGGCACCTGGTCATGGATAAAGAACCTTTTGATTTCAGGTTGCTGGTAAAAAACCCGGAGAGTAATATGTATGTTGATGGTGCAGCAAAAGGAAAGCTGGACCTGTCGCAGGTTGCCAATTATGTAAAGCTGGAAAAAGGAACTGTCATTTCCGGTTTAATGAATGCCGATGTAAACATCAAAGGCAATGTAAAGGAAATAGAAAAGCAGCAATACAATAATTTTTATGCAGCGGGTACGGTTGATGTAAATAATTTTAACTACAGGTCGGCCGGTTATCCAACCGGCTTCAGGATCAATAAGGTGAACACCGTGTTTACCCCAACCCGGATCGATGTATCCAACCTTGACGGGCAATACATGAATTCCAGGTTCAATGGCGGCGGACAGATCAATAACCTGCTGAGTTACCTGTTGAGCGGTAAACCTTTGAACGCTGACATGACTGTAAATGCCGATAAGGTAAACCTCAATGACTGGATGGGGATTTCTGCAGATACTGTTTCTAAAGGAACGGCAGCTGCGCCTTTTATTGTGCCGGGTAACCTGGATATCAGCCTCAAGACAAAAATTGATGAGCTGAAATACGACAATATCGAGATCAGGAATTTAACAGGCAACATGCAGGTGGCTGATGAAACCGTAAAACTGGATAATGTAAATGGTTTTGCCCTGGATGGCATCATAAAGATCAATGGATCGTACAGTACCAAAACCAATAAAACAAAACCGGTAATAGCCATCAGTTATGATGTGGCCCAGGTGGATATTCAAAAAACTTTCTACGCTTTTAATACGGCGCAAAAACTGATGCCCGTCGGGAAATTCCTCTCAGGCAAACTTACGTCTGTTCTATCTGCCAACGGAAAGCTGGGTGATAACATGAGCATTGATATGAGTACACTGTCGGGAAACGGTAATTTATTTTTGATCGAGGGTTTCCTGAGCAAATTTGCACCACTTGATAAAATAGCTTCCATGCTGCAGGTAAAAGAACTGGAGCAGATCTCTTTAAAAGGGGTAAAAACTTTTTTTGAGTTTTCGAACGGTAAACTCCTGGTTAAACCATTTACCGTTAAGCTCAAAGACATTGAGATGGAGATCGGCGGCCTGCAGGGTTTTGATGAAACGATCAATTATGCGATCAACCTGAAACTGCCACGGGCTTTGTTGGGTACGCAGGGAAACCAGCTGGTGAACAACCTGGCCGGAGCAATACAGGCAAAAGGGATCCCTTTTAAATTAAGTGAAACGGTAAATCTTAAACTGGCCTTGGGGGGTACCATAAAAGCCCCAACGCTGAAAGTTGACCTGAAGCAAAGCGGTGAAACCCTTGCAGAACAAATGAAAGACCAGGTTAAGGATTTTGCACAGGCAAAGATCGACAGTGCCAGGAATGCGGCAAAGGATTCGCTGAATTCCATTAAAAAGCAATTGGGTGATGCAGCCAGGGAAGAACTGCGAAAAAAAATGGCAGGTATAAAAGATACCACTGCTGTTAAAGACAGCTCGGCTCCTGTGAAAACACAGGGAGATAAGACCAAGGAATCTGTGAAGGGATTGCTGGATAATTTATTAAAGAAAAAGCAAAAGGATACGGCAAACAGGCAGTGAGGAGTTGGGAATTGGGAATTAGGAATTAGGGGGTTCAAGCTACAATCTAAATTCGGCAATCTACAATCTGCAATCTAAAATCTAAAATCTATTCGGGTCAAATGCGCTTATATTTATTGATGTTGATTTGCGCTGAATAAGCTCACTTACCAGTTTCCCGGTGCCGGTGCCCATAGAAATACCCAGCATGGCATGTCCTCCTGCGATCAGTACATTGTCAACATTTGATGCTTTGCCAATGTAAGGCAAACCATCAGGCGTAACCGGCCTTAAACCGCTCCATATTTTGTCTGCTGGCGGGAAATCTATTTTCAATCCCGGGTAAAAATCTTTTGCAGAATCATAAATGCCCTTCATGCGGCTGACCAGGATATGTTGATTGATACCGCTGAGTTCCATGGTACCACCGATGCGCAATGACTGTCCCCAGGGAGTAACCGCACACCTTCCATCTACCAGGATCGCCGGGTATTTGATATTCTTTTCTATATGCGCATAGGTATGGCTGTAACCCTTGCCCGGTTGTAATAACAATGAAATGCCCATCATTTTTGCAAGAACGGGGAGCCAGCTTCCTGGCGACAAAATAATTTCTTCCGTATTGAATTTTCCTTTGTCCGTAATTACCGCCGAAATTTTATTATTTGCTTTTTCAAAAACGGTAACTGTTGTGTTTAGTTGAAAACAGACGTTTTTTGCTTCCAGGTATTTTTTCAGTGCGGCCATCATCTTGCCCGGGTTAAAATGACAATCATCTTTGAACAGCACAGCGCCGGCTATATCCAGTTCCACATCGGGTTCCAGTTGCTGTACCGCATCTTTATGCAGCCGGTCAACGGTTAATCCAAATTTCTCTGCTTCATCGGCCAGGTGAAATTCATGGTCGAGTGTTTTTTGCTGTTTGCACATCATCAGGCAACCTTTCTCTTCCATGTCAAAAACATCTCCAATGTCATGCCGCATGCCGTTTATCAATTGCCGGCTCAGTTGCAAAAGGTTATTCAGGTGCGGCGCATTTTTTTTAACGGTGGCGGCATTGCTGTTCTTCCAGAAATGGTAACCCCACTGCATGAGTTGAAGGTTCAGCCTGGGTTTGATATAAAACGGGCTGCTGCTGCTGAGCATGTGTTTAAAGCCTTCGGCAATGATACCCGGGCTGGCCAATGGAATAAAATGGCTGGGAGATATGTATCCCATATTGCCGAATGAACAGCCATCTGTTATATCGCCCCTGTCAATAACCGTTATTTCGTAACCTTCCTGCTGTAAATAATAAGCACTGCATAATCCGATTACGCCGCCGCCGATGATTGTTACTTTCATATTCTTATTTTTAAATAACCTGGAAACCTAATGCATACGGATCATCTTCATCATCAATGGTAATGGTATTCTGCCCGAAGATCCTTGCCCAGCCTTCAATGGATGGCCTGATGGCCGGTTTGCCGGCAACAGCCAGTTCTTCTTCAATCCGCCCGGTGAATTTACTGCCGATAATGCTTTCATGAACGAACAGATCTCCTTTTTTCAATAAACCTTTAGCATACCATTGTGCCATGCGTGCCGAAGTTCCCGTGCCGCAGGGGCTGCGGTCGATGGCTTTATCACCGTAAAAAACGGCATTGCGGGCCGTGGATGTTTTATCAAGCACTGCACCGGTCCATAAAATATGGCTGCAGCCCCTGATCGTTTCATTTTGCGGGTGAACAAATTCGTATTGCTCATTGATCTTCCTCCTCAATTCACCGGAAAGGCTGACCAGTTTACCGGCTGTATAATGTTCAAGTCCTTTGAAATTTTTCTGTACATCCACAATGGCATAAAAATTTCCTCCATAGGATACATCCACAACCAGTTCGCCCAATTCCGGGCAAATAACCGGTAATGCTGTTTCTGCCAGGTAAGAAGGGACATTGGTAAGCTTAACGGATCTCACTTTTCCTCCAATTTCGGTGTAGGCGATCAAAACCAAACCGGCAGGGGCTTCCATTCTTACAATCCCCGGAGTTTTTGGTTTTATCAAACCTTCTTCAATGGCTATGGTGATGGTGCCAATGGTTCCATGTCCGCACATGGGGAGGCAGCCGCTGGTTTCAATGAACAGAACGGCCACATCATTTTCCGGGTCATGCGGAGGGTATAAAATACTGCCGCTCATCATGTCGTGGCCACGGGGTTCAAACATGAGCCCACGGCGTATCCAGTCGAATTCCTGTAAAAAGTGCAGGCGCTTTTCGCTCATGTTATTGCCAATGAGCGCCGGCCCTCCTTCTTTTACCAGGCGAACGGGGTTGCCGCAGGTATGGGCGTCTATGCAGATAAAAGTTTTTTTCAATGCAGTTAATTTAATTGGCCATGCAACTTAATCAAAATGTTGCTTGTTTTGCATATCGGCATGGCAAGCATTTATCTCTTGTTGCATTTGTGCAAATATATTTTTATTCCTTATCAATCACATGCAGCAGCAAACAAAAAAGCCACTGTCATATAAATGACAGTGGCCTCATTCCCCCGAAACAGGAATTATTTTTTCCTGATCTGGGTTGATTCTTTAAAAACTCTTTTTTCCTCCCCTTTACCATACAGCGGGCAATAGTAATCCAGGGCATCCATAGCCTCGCCGTAGCTAAGCCAGTAGTCGGTTACTGTAGCGGTGAACACATACCTGCCGGAATAATTATACATATCCCTTGTTCCCAGGTTGCTGAAATTGCCGTAAAGCAGTTCACCTTCATAGGGCTTGCTGTTTGTGTTGGTACGTACAATATTGTACCCGTTATATGTTTCCACAACAATATAACTGCAATAAGGATCGCTGTAAACAACTTCTCCCGCTTCCTGGCTTAGCCAGTAATTTTCATTGTTTGAAACAATGACGCGTTCTTTTCTGCAACTGCCTAATATAACAATGGCAAGCAACATGATTGCGGTAAGTGTAAATATTTTTTTCATAATGATTCATTTTAAAATTTGAAAAAATGTTTTGTTATCTATTCAAATAACAAAATTGTGCCAGAACTGCCGGAAGCTGATTTTCATTTTGTTAAAGTGAATGAATTATAAATTTTCACTTTTTGAAGGTTTAATGGGGAGGTTAATCTTCTGTTTTATTTAACAGTAAATTTGCCGGTACCGTGTGAAGGAAATTTCCAGTAGGTTGGTACCTTTAACTCAATCCGGTCTCAGGCAAAGTTGAGTTCTCCCTGGTCCATAATTTTATACGAACTTTACCAAACTTTGCTACATTTATACCATGGAACAATACGGAAAAATCTTACTCATTGCCATGCCTGCTTTTTTATTGCTGGTATTGTTTGAAAAATGGTACGGTTGGCGCAGGGGAAAAGATACCGTGCGCAATATGGATATGATCAGCAGCCTCAGCAGCGGTGTTACCAATGTTACCAAAGATGTGATCGGCCTGTACCTGGTGATCCTTTCCTATCCTTTTTTGCTGAAATATCTTGCGGTAACCTCTATCAGCAATACCGTACTGGTTTATATCATTGCTTTTTTTGCGCTTGACTTTGCCGGCTACTGGGTGCACCGCCTGCAGCACGTGACCAATTTTTTCTGGAACGGCCATATCGTTCATCACAGCAGTGAAGAATTCAACCTGGCCTGTGCGCTGCGGCAAAGCATATCGGCCATTGTTAAGATCTATGCCATTTTCCTGCTGCCGGCCGCACTGCTCGGTGTTCCTTACCCGGTGATCGCCGTGGTTGCACCCCTGCATTTGTTTGCACAGTTCTGGTATCATACAAAGCATATAAATAAAATGGGATTTCTCGAAAAGATAATAGTCACCCCTTCGCATCACCGGGTTCATCATGCTATCAATAAAGAATATTTAG
This sequence comes from uncultured Ferruginibacter sp., assembly GCA_964491955.1. GTDB lineage: Bacteria > Bacteroidota > Bacteroidia > Chitinophagales > Chitinophagaceae > Ferruginibacter. Next base: position 315 of record CAZBIK010000038.1, on the reverse strand, counting down.
ATAAGAACCTCTCACAGATATTTATAATCTGGGATAAATTATTTGGCACCTTCCAGGAGGAGCTCCCCGGCGTACAGCCTGTATATGGTATTACAAGGCCCGTTCAAACATGGAACCCTATTAAAATAAACTTTCACCATCTCTGGTTATTAATGAAGGATGCATGGCGCACAAAAAGCTGGAAAGAAAAGTTTACCCTTTGGTTCAAACGCACCGGTTACCGCCCTGCTGATGTAATTGAAAAATACCCGGTGTATAAAATTGACGATGTGTACGCGTTTGATAAATACGCTCCCCGGGCCTCTGCTGCATTGC
>CAZBIK010000037.1:9177-16173 GCA_964491955.1 uncultured Ferruginibacter sp. | reverse complement strand
ACCACCTCCCATATTACATACCCAGATATTTAATTTGGTGGTTGGACTGGTTGGATTTAAGCCACCTTGGCTGCTTTTTTTCATGGCATCATTGGTGCTCCAGCTTTTTTTGTTGGTCGATTTTCTGATCACCTGGTCCAATACGAACCGCACATTAATATCGCCTGAGCGTACCGCCTGGAATATACCCGGAGTGGAATTGTAATCTGAATTCATTGCAGAAAAATCAGCATTCAGCACATCAATTTGCGATTGCAACTGTGCCTGCGAAATATTTTCAGCAGCCGTTTTATACAAAACATTAAAGACCACAGGAATAATGACCTGCCCGTTAGACATGAAATAATTCCCCGGATTTTTTGTATAATCTTCAGTTAATCTTTCGATGGCCTGCATCCGGGCTGCCAAAGCAGGGTCTTCCTGTAACTGAATTTCTAAAACATCATGTGCAGCACAGCGGTTGCCTGAAACAGGTGTTTCAAGAGCAGGATCTTCGGTCCTGTCTTCGGAAAGGGTGTCATTTTGTTTTGAACAGCTCCATGCAAAAAGGATACATCCTGCAAAGGCTAAAATTGTTTTTTTCATAAAACGGTATATGGTTTTGTTAACAATGAAAACTTAAAATAAGATTACTTTTTCAAAACAGGATAGATGTGGATAAAAAACATGCAGAAAATATGGTAGTGCTGTACCCGGAATCTGGCCCGGACCGGAATAAAAAACCCCTGCCTTTTCAGGCAAGGGTGCGCACTTGGTATTGGTAAACAACTATTTTACCGGTGGGGTAATCAGCGGTTCAAAATCCCGGTTAATGAGGATATGTAAGGCTATTAAAAGAATTATTCCTGTTATTTTACTTAACAAAAGACAAGGATATATTATAAAATGCTGCATCAGGGTATATTATTGTAAATGGTACTATTAGGTTCATGTTAACGGGTTATACAGTAAATTGCAGCAATTTTAAAATTCATGTGGAGCATTTGTAAAAAAGAACTCAACCAGTTTTTCAGCAATCTTACCGGTTATATCGCCATTGTCATTTTTTTACTGATCAATGCCGTATTCCTGTTCATGCTGAACGATAATGTCTTTGATTTCGGTTATGCCTCCCTGGAAAAATTTTTTGAACTGGCTCCCTGGGTTTTCATGTTTTTGGTGCCGGCAATAACCATGCGTTCGCTTTCAGATGAATTTAAAGCCGGCACTTTCGAGATCCTGAAAACAAAACCATTGTCTTCGCTGCAAATAGTTTTGGGTAAATACCTTTCCATCCTTGCAGTATTGCTGCTGGCCATCATTCCTACCATCATGTATGTGATCACCATCCGGTCATTAAGTGCCCAGGGCGGTATTGACAGCGGCGGCATTGCAGGAAGTTATATCGGGTTGTTTTTACTGGCCGCGGTATTTGCTGCCATCGGATTATGTTGCAGCGGGTTTACAAACAATGCGGTAATTGCTTTTTTGATCAGCACATTCAGCTGTTTGATCATATATTTTGGATTTAACGCACTGAGCCAATTGCCTTTTTTGGCCGGCGGAGCTGATTATTATGTGGAAATGCTGGGGATCGACTTTCACTACCGCAGCCTCAGCCGTGGTGTGCTGGACAGCAGGGACCTGGTTTATTTTACCAGTGTGATCGTTGTTTTCCTATTGGTCACCATTAAAAATCTTCATAAAAAATAAATGGGCCTCTTGCAAAAAATATGGAAAAGTAAACTTTGGCTGGTAATCACCATAGTGGTGCTGGTTGCTGTTAACTGGCTGGCATCCATCTATCATACCCGCATTGATTTTACCAATGAAAAAAGATTCACGCTTTCAAAGCCCACAAAAAAAGTGTTGCAGAAACTGGATGACGTGGTGCAGGTAGATGTTTTTTTAAAAGGCAATTTTCCAAGTGGTTTTAAAAAGCTGGCCAACAGCACCGGTGAATTGCTGCAGGAATTTAAAGAAATTGCCGGTAAAAGATTACAGTACCGGTTCATCAGCCCTGAAGAAAATGTGGATGGAACAAATATTGCCTGGGCGGATACACTGGGTGCTTTGGGTTTTTACCCCATTAACCTCACTTCCCGGATCAAAGAAGGTCAGCAGCAGCAAAACATATACCCGGTTGCTTTTGTTCATTATAAAGAGAATGTTTTGCCGGTAATGCTTTACCAGGGTAAAACAAAAGCCATTACCTACCCGGAGATCAACAGCGCAGAAGCCATGATGGAATTTAACTTCATCAGCGCCATTGATAAACTGATGCAGCCCGAAAAACCAGTTGTTGGTTATACTGTGGGCAACGGCGAACCTACCGGTTACAACGTGGAAGACCTGGTGCGGAATACCCTTCAGCAGGATTACCGGTTCTATACCATTAATCCCAATACGCAACCTGCTATTCCAACAGAATTTAAAGTGTTGCTTGTTGTTAAACCAACTGAGCCGTTCACGGATGAGGCCAAACTGAAGCTTGACCAATATGTAATGAACGGCGGTAAAATTTTATTCTTCCTTGATAAATTAAATGCGGAGCTCGACAGCCTGCAAAGTAAAAAAGGAGAAGTGGTGGCCTATGACCGCGGGCTTGAACTGAATGACCTGTTGTTTAAGTATGGCGCAAGAATAAATTCGGACCTTTTAATGGACCTGCAATGCGATTTTTTACCTTTTGATGTCAGCGGCAATGGCCAGTTTGAATTATTGCCCTGGAATTATTTCCCGGTGCTTGAATCAAAATCAAATCACATCATCAATAAGAACCTGGGCTTTGTAAGCGGGCGTTTTGTAAACTCCATGGATACCGTTGAAGCAGAAGGGATCAAAAAAACCTTTTTGCTGAGTTCATCTCCCAACTCCCGGACCATTGCCACACCGGCATTGATCAGTGTGCTGGAAAATGTGAATGCCCCGGAAGATGAAAAGTTTAAAAAAGCAAATGTCCCCGTGGCCGTTTTACTGGAAGGAAGATTCCGTTCCTTATTCTCCAACCGTTTGTCGAAGGCAATGAGCGATTCACTGGAAAGCGTAGGGGCAGTTTATATGTCGCAATGTATTGCCGATAATAAGATGATCATTGTTGCCGACGGCGATATTGTTTTAAACTCGGTGGTTAAAGGCAACCAGGCCATACCCATGGGGATGAACCCTTTTACCTTTGGTTCCCAGCGTGAGTTTGCATTTGCCAACAAGGATTTTTTACAAAACTGCCTCGATTACCTGGTCAATACATCCGGCCTTTCTGAAGTAAAGGCAAAGGATTATACCCTGCGGTTACTGGATAAAAAGAAAGCCGAATCATCAAGAACAACCTGGCAACTCATCAATATCCTGGTTCCGGTACTGGTGGTGCTGTTGTTTGCCATTGTTTTTCAGTTCATCAGAAAAAGAAAATACACCAATATTTAACATGGAAAAATCTACATTGATATATATCGTTTTTTGTGCCGTCATTGTCGTTGCATTGATCTTTGACCTGGGTTTGCTCAGTAAAAAAAACCAGGTGATCAGTTTAAAAGCAGCATTGGTTCAAACCATTTTCTGGGTTTTACTGTCGGTAGCCTTCTGTTTGTTTATTTTGTTTGAAGACGACGGGGGTAACGGTAAGGAAGATGCGATTGCCTATTTCTCGGCCTACCTGCTGGAGTGGTCGCTTTCCATTGATAATATCTTTGTATTCATCATCATCTTCTCCTTTTTTAAAGTAGAACCTAAAAATTATTCCAGGGTACTGTTGCTGGGTATTTTAATGGCCATCATCTTCCGGATCATTTTTATTGCCCTGGGCAGTGAACTGGTAGCCCGGTTCGATTGGGTGATGTATATTTTCGGGGCCTTCCTGTTATACACCGGTATCAAAATGTATGTGAGTAAACACGATGCCGAATTCAACCCGGAAGAAAGCTGGGCCTACCGCATCATGAAGAAATTCATGCGCATCACCAACGTGGATGCCAAGGGCCGTTTTGTGATCATGCGCAATGGTAAAGCTTATTTTACAAACCTGGCCGTGGTGGTGGTGATGCTGGGCCTAATCGATATAGTTTTTGCAGTTGATTCCATTCCTGCTGTGTTTTCGATCATACCCGACCCGGAAAAGAAATTACTGATCTATTCATCCAATATTTTTGCCGTGCTCGGATTGCGCAGCCTTTTCTTTTTGTTGAGGGGCGCCGCCAGTAAATTTGATTTCCTGCAGCAGGGGATTGCCATCGTTTTGTTATTTATAGGTGCAAAAATGCTGATCGTGGAATGGGTGCACATACCGGTCTGGATATCTTTGCTGGTGATCGTGGTTTGTATCTCAGGCTCAATTTTTTATTCCATATACCATACCCGTAAAGGGGTTCCTGAGGATATTGAAGAATAGAACAGGCATAATAATTTCTGATGTATCTAATTTCTCAAATAGCATCTGTCATTAAGGCAAAAACATGTTCATCAAATGTGGATGGCGCTGTTGAGCATATCCTGCTGGATAGCCGGAAATTATTGTTTCCATCAACCTCCGTTTTTTTTGCCCTCGATGGACAGCGCAGGAAAGGAAGCCTGTTTGTTGATGAGCTTTACCATAAAGGCGTGAAGTGTTTTGTGGTGGACGAACATTTTGATGAAAAGGATATTCAAAAATACCCGGAAGCAGCTTTTTTGCAGGTAGCTAAAGTTTTACAGGCACTGCATGCGCTAACCGCGTTTCACCGGCAACAATTTGATTTTCCCGTTATCGGGATCACGGGCAGCAACGGCAAGACCATTGTAAAAGAATGGCTGTACCAGTTGCTGCATCACGATTTTAATATTGTTCGCAGCCCCAAAAGTTATAATTCGCAGATCGGCGTTCCATTAAGCACCTGGCAAATGAATGCCGGGCACACACTCGGCATTTTCGAAGCCGGTATTTCGCAACCCGGTGAAATGCAGCAACTGGCAAAGTTGATCGCACCCACCATTGGGGTTTTTACAGCTATCGGTGAAGCGCATGGAGAAGGGTTTTTAAACATCCGGCAGAAAATAAATGAAAAGCTGAAGCTGTTCATCAACAGTGACGTGCTGGTTTATTGCGCCGATGACCCGGATCTGAATGAATCGGTAAATGCATTTAAAAACAATGTTCGTTCAGGCGATGACTTTGAACTGCTGAGCTGGAGTAAAAAGGAATCAGCCATGCTGCAGATCATCCATATTGAAACCGGTGACGGGCAAACCGTGATCTCGGCAAAATGGAAAGAGGAACCTGTTGATTTTAAGATCCCGTTCACCGATACCGCGTCTGTGGAAAATGCAATTACCTGCTGTTGTGTTTTATTGTACCTGGGGATTGATATACAAACCATTGCTGAACGGATGCTGCAGTTAAAACCGGTGGAAATGCGGCTCGAACTGAAGCAGGGCATCAACAACTGTTCCATTATCAATGACAGTTACAGCGCTGATATCAATTCACTGACCATTGCACTCGATTTTCTGCAACAGCAAAAACAGCACGCCAGGCGAACCCTGATCCTGAGTGATATCCTGCAATCGGGAAAAAGCAGCGGCGACCTGTATGCAGGAGTTGCTGCCATACTGGAACAAAAAAAGATCAACCGGTTCATTGGTATCGGGCCGGAGATCAGTAAACAGAAAAACGCTTTTAAAAATATAGAAGAATCGGTTTTCTTTGATTCCACCGCCGATTTTAAACAACAGTTTCACAGCCAGCATTTTCACAACGAGACCATTTTACTGAAAGGCGCCCGTTTATTTGAATTTGAACTGATCAGCCACCTGCTGGAAGAAAAAATTCACCAGACCGTACTGGAAATAAACCTGAATGCCATAACCCATAATTTAAATGCATACCGGCAAAAACTGAACCCGGGTGTAAAATTAATGGCCATGGTAAAGGCTTTCAGCTATGGCAGCGGCAGTTTTGAAATTGCCAACCTGCTGCAGTTCAACCAGGTGGATTACCTGGCCGTAGCTTATGCCGATGAGGGCGTAGAACTGCGCAAGGCAGGTATTACCTTACCCATCATGGTAATGAATGCCGAAGAGATCACCTTTGATGTGCTGGTGCATTATAACCTGGAGCCTGAATTGTTTTCATTTGGCATTTTAACCTCCTTCGAAAATTACCTGATGCAGGGCGGTATCACCAATTACCCGGTGCACATAAAACTGGATACCGGGATGCATCGGCTTGGGTTTGAGCAAAATGACATCGAAGCTTTGTGCAGCAGGTTGACCGCAAACCCGGTTTTTAAGATACAATCCGTTTTCAGTCACCTTGCCGGAAGTGATTCCAAAGCACATGACGCATTTACCAGGATGCAGGCCCGCATATTTCTGGAAGGTTGTGAACGGATCCGGAAAATAACAGGGTATGATTTTATCCGCCATATTGCCAACACATCGGCCATACAGCGGCATACAGACCTGCAACTGGATATGGTGCGGCTTGGGATTGGGTTGTATGGCATAACTGCTGAAACCGCCATGCAGCAACAGTTAAAAAATGTGACCACTTTAAAAACCACCATTTCTCAAATTAAAAAAGTAAAGGCAGGCGAAAGTATTGGTTACAGCCGCAAGGGTATTGCCTCCAGGGATTCGGTGATCGCAACTGTGCGCATTGGGTATGCAGATGGTTATCCCCGCCTCTTAAGTAATGGTAAGGGAAAAATGCTGATACATGGAAAACAGGTACCGGTTATCGGTAATATCTGTATGGACATGACCATGCTGGATATTACCGGGGTACAGGCAGAGGAAGGAGATGAGGTGATCGTTTTTGGGGAAGCATTGCCGGTAAACGAAATGGCAACACTGGCAAACAGCATCCCCTATGAAATATTGACCGGCATATCACAAAGGGTGAAAAGGGTTTATTTTGAAGAATAGGGCTAATGTGCTACAAGTAGTTAAACATATAAAGCTAAAGAACCAGTTCACAAAAAACAAAACCAGCTTGGCAAAACTAAACCCCTAAACCCCTAAACCCTTAAACCTTTAACTCAT
>CAZBIK010000037.1:0-9167 GCA_964491955.1 uncultured Ferruginibacter sp. | reverse complement strand
ATAAAGTTAAAGAACCAGTTCACAAAAAAAACTGCTTGGCAAAACTAAACCCCTAAACCATTAAACCTTTAAACCATTAAACCTTTAAACCCTTAAACCCTTAAACCTCTAATCTCTTATCTTTGCCAACTATTATGAAAGCAAGACACGTAACATTCATCATCTTATTGATCATCATTGCCGACCAGGCACTCAAGATCTGGATCAAAACGAATTTTCACCTCAACGAATCCCAGCAGGTGATCGGCAGCGGTTTTCAATTGTATTTTGTAGAGAACCCCGGCATGGCATACGGATGGAAATTTGGCGGTGAATGGGGTAAAATGGCGCTTACCATTTTCAGGATGATCGCAGTTATATTCGGTACCTGGTACCTGCAAAAAATAATCAGGGAAAAACAACACCGGGGATTCATATTTTGTGCTTCGCTGGTTTATGCCGGTGCACTGGGAAACCTGATCGACTCTTCCATCTATGGGTTGATATTTGATAAGGGAATGACCGTTAACCCATTGATCAATGATTATGTAGGGTATAATGGTTTGGCAACCTTTTCTACAAAGGGATATTCATCTTTTTTGCACGGCAACGTGGTTGATATGTTGTACTTCCCGGTTATCAAAGGGCATTTTCCTTCCTGGCTGCCATTATGGGGCGGCGATCAATTCGAGTTTTTCAGGCCCATTTTCAATATAGCAGATGCATCCATTACAACTGGCGTGATCAGCATATTGGTTTTTCAAAAACGCTTTTTTAAGCAGCAAAAAGACAATGAACAGCATCCTGTTGTTGAAACCAACGCACAGGTCAATGATGAATCGCAGGTTTCTTAAATTACCTATCTTTAAATGCTAAAATCATTCCTGTTTATGAAATTCAGTATTTTAACTGTTTCAGTGCTTGCTGCATTCCTGTTTTTTGGAAGCTGTAAAAAACTGGAGGATACAAACCCAGGCGGCGTTTCGGTAGGTACATTAAAGGATACAACAACAGGTGCCTGTTTGCCGGTGATCGTGCATGGTATTTTTATCGTTGACAGTACGTTAACCCCTGAGCATTATGTGGATATACAGGCGGATATAGCCATTGGCGGAACATTTGAAATAAAATCAGATACGATAAACGGGTATTCCTTCAATAAAACCGGGACAGTGGGTACAGGTTTAAATGTGATCCGGTTATATGCCAGTGGAAAACCCCTTGCAGCGGGCATTAATGTTTTTACGATCACATACGGTTTAAACAGTTGCACATTTGCCATAACGGTATATACCGGTGGTTCCGGTTCCGGAACAGCACTCTATACCCTGGGTGGCGCTCCCGGTAATTGTTCCGTGTCTTCAATCAATGGGAATTATGTGGTGGGGCAGGCAATGAACCCGGCCAACCTGGTAGAGATGACCGTAAATGTTACGGGAACAGGGACCTATGTAATAGCAGGACCGGTGATCAACGGCGTATCTTTTGGAGTAAGCGGCGTTTTTACAAATCCCGGTATACAAAATATCTTTTTGGAAGCTACAGGGACCCCGCTTGCTGCAGGTCTTTTTAATTACCCGGTAACCAATACCACCACAACCTGTAATTTTCCGGTAACATATACCGTTACCATTACCAATGCAAATTATACCCTGAGTGGTTCTCCGGGTAATTGTACCAGTGCTGCCATAACCGGAACATATACGGCAGGAACTCCCTTGAATGCAACAAATACGGCCGTGATAAATGTAACCGTTACATCACCCGGGATCTATACCATTACCACGCCAACCGTGAACGGGATCAGTTTTTCAGCTACCGGTACCTTCAATATTACCGGCACGCAACAGGTTATTTTAAACGGAACAGGGACTCCAATAGCTGCAGGTACATTTGGTTTCCCGTTAACAGGAGGCGGAAATACCTGTAATTTTTCAGTAACCTGCAATTAAAGGAGATATATGACTGATAAATGGCATCATTTATGTAAAATGTTAATGATAACGGCTAAAATTGCCTTTTAAAGAAAAATACAGAACTTTACTTTTAGTGCCCTTTGGGTGAACATGTCAAAACACGATCAATGAATAAATTACGTCCTCTATTATTTGCAGGTATTTTGATTGCCCTTTTTTCCTGTGAAAAGGAATACAGCCTTGAAAACAACGGGAACCTGGGCAGCGACCAGATCGTTGGCATTGATTGCCGCATCAGCAAAATGGTTTATACAGATACAGCTACCAATACCGGCCTCGGGTCCCTGGCAGCAACGATCAACAGCCTGGATATCGTAACACGCATCACCCGCTTCGACAGCCTCAGCAATACCATTGAATTCATTGCTACCCCGGTTCATGTAAATGATACCGTGTATATCAACCCGGATGAATATTTTATTGTTGACATCAATAAAAGGATCGTTAAGTTGCACGGATTGGTGGACCCTACTGATCCGTTTTCATTACAGTTCGATGTGTTTTACCAATACACGCCTGCAGGCTACCTGGTTGCCAAAAATTATTTTCTCACAACTGCACCAACGGTACTTTTTTACCAGGTAACCTATACATACTCAGATGGCAACCTTACGCATATGACAGGAACGGATATATCTACCGGCGACCTGGTTACAGATGCCGATATGAACTATTATACCAACATTATTCCAAAAAGATACATATATATTTTCCCGGATGAAAAGGCATACCCGCATTTCAACCAGTTTTATAATTTCGGAGCCCGGAACTTCAATGCCATCAGGGATATTAAAGTGCGCAACTATGATCCCGGTAACGTGGTCAGGGATTCAACCGTTTCTACTTTCAGCAATTATATCATGAGCCGTGACAGTTATGTTTTAAGTGTGCAGATGGGCGGTGATGACCAGCAAAGCATTCCTGCACAGGCCGGCAAGCTGAGTTTCTCCTATTCATGCAAATAGGGTTGCCTTAAAAATATTTTAGCCTGCCATTAAAACGGCAGGCCCGCCCGGATGACCTGGTCGCACGGGTTTTACTTTTCTGTAATGCGCTATCATTCCTATTTAAATACGGCAAAAAAAATAATCGGCTCCTGCACCGGGGAACTGCCCTTTGCGGTTTTTATAAAAAAATATTTTGCGGCCAATAAAAAATACGGGGGCAGGGACCGCAAACAAATCTCAGCGCTTTGTTATAATTATTTTCGCCTGGGCAAAGCCATGCCTCATGCCAGCCTGGAAGAAAAGATCATTGCCGGTAATTTTTTATGCGAACAGGCAGCCAATGAATTCCTGGCATTTCATAAGCCGGACTGGAATGAAATAATAACCAAACCGCTTGATGAAAAAAAAATTTTGGCCGGATTCAAAACCGAAGAACAATTTCCCTGGGCTGATGAATTAAGTGCAGGAATTGACGTTGAACCTTTCTGCAATTCCTTTTTTACTCAGCCCGATCTGTTCCTCAGGGTAAGGCCAGGTAAAAAAGAAGCGGTTATAAAAAAAATGCAGAATGCCGGCCTCGATCTTAAAATGTACAGTGATGATTGTATCGCTTTACCCAATTCAACCAAAATAGATAACATTCTTGAAACCGATAAAGAAGTGGTTGTACAGGATCTTAATTCACAGCAGGTTTTGAATTTTCTTAAGGACCCGGCATCCGGTATCGCCGTCCGAACGGCCGTTCAGCCGGGCGGGCAGTATCCAGTATCGAGTATCAAGTATCCAGTATCCGTATGGGATTGCTGCGCAGCCAGTGGCGGAAAATCCATTTTGGCTTATGATATGCTGAACGGAAATATTGCACTAACTGTTTCTGATATCCGTGAAAGTATTTTGCTGAACCTTAAAAAAAGATTTGCAATAGCCGGCATCAAAAATTATAAATCATTTATTGCTGACCTGTCTGCTGCCCATTACCCTTTGCCCATTGACTATTGCCAATTGATCATCTGCGATGCACCCTGCACCGGAAGCGGCACCTGGAGCCGCACACCGGAACAACTGTATTTTTTTAAGGAAAAAACCATTGATGAATATGCTGCCAGGCAACAGAAAATTGTGAGCCGGGTTATCCCGTATGTACAGCAGGGTGGATTTTTTATATACATCACCTGCTCAGTTTTTAAAAATGAAAATGAGGATATGGTGGATTACATCAAAGAAAAATTCCACCTGCAGTTATTGCAGATGGAATTATTAAAAGGTTATTCAACAAAAGCAGATACGATGTTTACTGCCGTATTTATAAAACGGTAAGATCTATTGCCGCACAATTTTTTTGACCACTTCTTTTTTATCATTCAGTCTTACTGTAACAAAGTATGCACCGCCCCCCATTTTTTTCATGGGTATGCTGTACGTATGCGGGCTGCCCGTTTGCTGGCTGGTTGAACGGTACACAATCTGTCCTGCGGCATTGTGGATCAGTATATCAACTTTAACTGCCGCATTCCGCACCACCAATACAGAAAGATTATCCCGTACCGGGTTAGGACTGATGGTAACCTGTTCGGGCAGGATAACTGTGCAAAGCTGCTGGTTGTTGGTAATGGTAACAAAGGCAGTATCATTGCAGTTATTCGTATTGGTAACGATCAGCCTGTAAACACCTGCTGCAGTAACAGCCAAAGGGTTAGCAACCGGGTTGCCGCCTGTTGTCCAGTTTGTGTTTAAACCGGATGTGGTAAATAAGGTGGTTAAGTTTACTATACTGTCTGTACATTTTATGAATGCCATGTCCGGGCCCAGGTCAGGTTTGGGATTGAAAGTAACAGTAACGTTTGCCGTATCCGCACAACCGCTGTTGTTGATGGCAATAAGCCGGTAAATTCCTGCAACAGAAACTGCTGAAGGCAATGCAACGGTATTACCGCCCAGTGTCCAGTTAGAGGTTAAGCCAGTAGTTGTAAACTGCGTGGTAAGATCAACGGTATTGCCCGGGCAGATACTGATTGCTTTATCAGTTCCCAGGTTTGGCCTTGGTGTAAAATTAACTGTCAAAGAATCTAAATAAAAACTGGTATCTGCAGCAATATTCATTTTAAAACGATATGCAATTCCGCTTGTTGGAAAATTCCGCAGGTCATCAGTAAAAGTAAAATTCCTTGCCGCAAATGCACCCGTTGAAGTTTGTGTACTGATGGTTGTATAATTTGTTTCGGCCGGTAATTTTCTTTCCACCTCGATACTGATCACAGAATCTGTTTTGGCAGTAAATTGTAAGGAAACACTGCAGTTGGCAACAGCAGCCTGTTGGGTATATAATTGTTTGATCAGTTTTACAAAGGCTTTTTTCATATCCGGAATTCCATATCCAACACGGTCATTGGGATTGGTTGCCCTGGTGGCTGATTCCTGCATTACAGTTATAATGCCCATGTTGTTTATTTCCGGGAAAGCCTGCCATAAACAGGTGGTTAACCCGGCCATATTGGGACAGGCAAAAGAAGTTCCGTTTCCAAATGTGGGCTGGCCGGTAGACGGATTCGCAACAACTGCACCAACACCCACTGCGGCAACCGAAGGTTTCACCTGCCCGTCGCTGCTGGGGCCATAACTGCTGAAACTGCCAACTGTGCCGGAAGTATTCACGGCACCTACGGCCATTACACTGTCGGCATCAGATGGCGTAATGATATAATGCCAGGCACTGTTGCCCTCATTTCCGGCAGCCATCACCACAATGATCCCTTTTTTTGCAGCCAGGTCGGCACCTTTGGCGCTCATGGTGGTGTTGCCATCCATGTTGGCATATGTGTAATTGAATGTGGGATTGTCAAAATTAAAATAGCCTAAAGAGGTGGAGGAAATATCAATGCCCAGGCTGTCGGCCCTTTCCATGCCGGCTATCCAGTTTTGTTCTTCAATGGGGTATTCGGTGGCAACTTCTTCTGTACGGTACAGGTAAAACGAAGTTTTAGGAGCAGTGCCCATAAAAACGCCGGGCATATTGGCGGCAATGGTACTCAGGCAGTTCATACCATGCGGGTGATCTTCATTTACACTGGCATGCCTTGAAACAAAATCCCAGGTACCCAGGATTTGGTTGTTGATCCTGATGCTGTCAAATGTGGGCAAGGTCAGGTAATTTAAAAAGCCGGCATCCAGCACGGCCATGTGCATTCCCTGTCCCCGGAACCCCCGGTTGTGTAAAAATTCACCATTGTGCAGGTGTACCTGTCCGTAACTCATGCCGTAACTGTAGTGATCTGCGGTGACCAGGGATTGTGCCGGGTTTTCCGGGATCTCTGTAAAATCTGCATCCAGTTTTTTATTGACCGGGTTGTCCTGTAAATTGGTTAATGGTGCAACGGGAGCCGTACTGATCACAAAGGGAAAACTGTTTATTTTAACCAAAGCAGCTGCATCCGTGGTTTGTATGGCCACCTGGTTCAGCCATTTGGATGCATTGAGAATGGTAACTGCGCCGGCTAAACGAATACTGTCAATATAACGTGGCGTAACCGGCAGGTCTGTTGAATCGATGGCAATACTATACCTGGTCCTTCTGTCGATGGAACGCTGGGTTAAATATGGCAGGGGGTTGCTTAATGTAAAGGGATTGGTGCCTTTGTCTTTTAAGCGGATGATGTACCTCGAGAACTGGGCCTGGCTGTCAGTTTGTGCAACAAACAACCCGGCTAAAATAAAAAGTATAATTTTTTTCATGATAAGATTTTCTATAAGGGATCTTTAAATTATTTTGACCTGCTAACTGTTATACGCCCATTTTACCCAGGTAGCACCCCAGGTGAAACCTCCTCCAAAGGCAGCCAATATCAGGTTATCGCCTTTCTTTAACTGTTTTTCCCATTCCCATAAGCATAACGGTAAAGTGCCGGCCGTAGTGTTCCCGAACTTTTCAATGTTGATCATTATTTTTTCCCTGGGCAGCCCCATGCGGTTTGCCGTGGCATCAATGATACGCAGGTTGGCCTGGTGCGGTACCAGCCAGGCAATATCATCGGCAGTTAAATTGTTTCGCTGCATTAATTCATAGCTCACATCGGCCATGCCTTTTACGGCAAATTTAAAAACGGCCTGCCCCTCCTGGTACACATAATGCTCTTTGGCCAAAACCGTCTCTACTGTTGATGGTTTTACCGAGCCCCCGGCCTTCATATGCAGGAACTGGCTGCCGCTGCCGTCACTTTTCAATAAACTGTCGAGTATTCCTACATTTTCCTCAACGGGTTCCAGCAGAACAGCCCCGGCGCCATCCCCAAAAATAATACAGGTGGTCCGGTCACTGTAATCAATGATGCTGCTCATTTTATCAACTCCTACCACCACAACCTTTTTATACCTGCCGCTCTCAATAAATGCAGTGGCAGTTGTAAGGGCATATAAAAACCCCGAACAGGCTGCCATAATATCGAAACTGAATGAATTGGTGGCGCCTATCTTGCTGCAGATGATATTGGCCGTAGCCGGGAAAACCATATCCGGCGTTACTGTTGCACAGATCAAACAGTCTATTTCTTCGGGGCTGATGCCTCGTTTCCTGCACAATTCAAGGACAGCCGGAACAGCCATATCGCTGCTGCCTTTGCCTTCTTCCTTTAATATTCTTCGTTCCGAAATACCGGTCCGGGTACGTATCCATTCATCATTGGTATCTACCATTTTTTCCAGTTCGGCATTGGTAAGCCTGTACTCAGGTACATAACCGCCCACGGCAGTTATGGCTGCATTTGTTTTTTGCATGAAACGCTGTATTTACTCTGAATTTTAATATTTGGTAATGAAAAGTAAAAATACATAAAAATACCTTAATGTATTTTAACGACTTAGCTCACAAATTATCCTTAATTTCGCTATCGACCGTTACAAATTATGTATGCATATTTGCAAGGAAAATTTACGTATAAAAGCCCGGCACAGGTTTACCTGGATGTAAATGGTGTTGGGTATGAGGTACATATCAGTCTGAATACATATTCGCATATACAAAACCTGGAGCAGGGTAAACTGTTCATTCAGCTCCAGGTTAAGGAGGATGCACATATACTATTTGGTTTTTTTGATAAGCAGGAAAAAGATATGTTTGTGCTTTTAACCGGTGTTTCGGGTGTAGGGGCTGCAACTGCGAGGATGATGCTGTCATTCTTAAGGCCTGAGGAATTAAAATTGGCCATTGTTAAAAGCAACGTAAAACAGCTGGAAAGTTTCAAAGGAATAGGAAAAAAAACCGCCGAAAGGCTGGTATTGGAATTAAAGGACAAATTGGGCAAAAATGCATTCGGCGCTGATCTTTCCGTACACATGGGCAATAGTATGGAAACAGATGCGTTAAATGCCTTAACTGCTCTCGGAATTTCAAGATCACAGGCTGAAAATGCCATCCAAAAGATTATCCGTGCCGAACCAACTGTATCACAATTGGAAGACTTAATTAAAAAAGCCCTGAAAGCCATTTGAAAGAACGCTACGTTAACTGATTTACCGGATGTTGCTTATAAGATTTAAAAGTTCGAAACGGATTGGTTTTGTTGTATTGGCATTTATCCTGTTACTACTGCATACAGGTCCTGTAATGGCCAATCCCTATCATTACGATCTGCCGATCAATGTAGGTGACACCGTTGTGCCCAATTACGGCGACAGTTTACACTATCCCATCCGCGACAGGAGGGGCGATTTCCTTGGTCAAAACAGGAGCACTTTCGATTTTAACCGGCCTCCCAATATCAGGGATTCGGTTGTGTATGACCCCGTAACACGCCGTTACATTGTATATGAAAAAATAGGCACCAAATATTACCGCACCACCTCATCCTACAGCTTTGATGAATACTGGGAGATACGTGCCCGACAGGCAGAAACCGAGTACTTTCAAAAGCGTTCCAATTTATTAAGCATACTGAACCGCGGCAGGGTAAAACCCAAACTTTCCCTCTACGATAATTTATTCAACCGCCTTTTTGGAAATGGTAAAATAAATATTACCCCGCAGGGGAACGTAGACCTTACTGCCGGTTACCAGGGCCAGAATATTAAAAACCCTACACTGCCCGAAAGGGCCCGGAAGAACGGGGGCTTCGATTTTGACATGAATGCCCAGGTAAATGTAAATGCAGATATCGGGGGCAAATTAAAATTCCCGATCAACTATAATACCCTGGCCAATTTTGGGCAGGATAACCAGCTTAAACTGGATTATACCGGCCTGGGCGAGGCGATAGTCTCGGTTTCGCGCAAAATC
>CAZBIK010000036.1:0-16227 GCA_964491955.1 uncultured Ferruginibacter sp. | reverse complement strand
TCACATCCAGAATATTTCGACCTCATTATACTGGATGTGATGCTGCCCGAAGTGGATGGCATTACCGTTTGTGAAACCATCCGGCTGAGCAATCCCGATATTCCCATTTTGATACTGAGTGCAAAGAACAGCAGCGCCGACAGGGTTTTGGGATTAAAAAAAGGCGCCGATGATTACCTCACCAAACCCTTTAACCTGGAAGAACTGCTGCTGCGTGTAAATAACCTGATCAGGAAAAGCGAACGCCTCGGCAGCAAACAACCCATACCGGATGTGTATAGTTTTGGAAAAAATAAGATCGACTTTAAAGCTTCCGAGGCATTTACCAAAAACGGTGAAAAAGTGCCACTCACCAAAAAAGAGATCATGCTGCTGAAACTGCTGATCGAGAACAGGAACGAGGTGGTGACCCGTGAAAAGATATTGCAGGTGGTTTGGGGTTATAATGTGTATCCTACCACGCGTACCATTGATAATTTCATTCTCAACTTCCGCAAATATTTTGAAGAAGACAGCAGGGACCCCGAATACTTTCATTCGGTTAGGGGTGTGGGTTATAAATTTACACTTGCCTGATATGGCTGTTAACGGACATGGCACGTATTCAGCAACTGGATAAGGTCATGCGACCTTTCATACATATCTTTCCGCTTTGCATCATCAGCATAAGGCGTATATAAATGCCATTCAATTTCATTCATCAGGTCCTGCAACTGTACTGATGTTTCATTGCTGATGCCTTTTGCATCCAGTTTTTCGGTTATATTTTTCCGGTTCAGCGATTCTGCCGGTATGGAAAATTTTGTGGACAGGTAGTTTTTAAGCCCCAGGTTCAATTCAGTATAAAATAAGCTGCTGTTCTCTCCATCCAGGCAGGCTTCAGCGGTTGCCAGTGGATTTTCCTGTATCATTAATATATCATCAACAGGTTCTTCAACAACAGCTTCGGCAATGGCTGATTGTTCAATGATCTTCTTTTCCTGCCTGGTATCCCGCTTCAGCCAAACGATGAGGCCGATAATGATCAGCACGGCAATAAAGCTAACCACCCTTAACCGGTTGCTGAAAAACCGTACCAGGAAATTGGGTTCCGGTTTTTTGTCCCTGGGAATGACCGCTTTTGCTTTACCGGTGCCTTTGGTAACGGTTATTTCCAGTGGCTTTGAAGTAATTGTTTTATACTTCGCATCCTCTGTATCGAAATAACTGAATGACACTTCCGGCAACGTGTACCTGCCAGGTGTTGAAACGGCGAAGGGGTATTCAAATATTTTCCGGCCGCTCACCGGCACCGTTCCCTTGTACAGGTCATCAGTTGCCTTCGGATCAAATACATCAAAGCTTCCGGGCAAGCTGACCTCAGGGGCATTGATCATTTGCAGGTTCCCGGACCCGGAAATGATGATGGCCATATTACCGGCATCATCGGTACTGAAATTATTTTGCAGTACCCTGCTTTCTATGGTGAATTTTCCTACGGCCCCTTTAAAACCGGCCGGCTTGTTCACATCCGGCAAGGGTTTAACCAAAACGGAGGATGGCTTGTTTTGCAGGATCACTTTTTGTGTTTCCAGCCCTTCAGGCGGAATAACGGCATTGGCAAAATCCCTCAACACATCATTCATCACACCGGGCTGACTATTGGCGTATTCGGCCTTTATAAAAATAATTTTATTTTCAATTTCTGCGATCCCCAGTTCCAGGTTACCGGGCAGTAAAGGATATAGCTGCACTTTACGGATAGTGTACACATTGTATTCCCTACCATCAAATTTTTCGATCGTATAACCGCCCATATCATTGGGGGGCTGCAGGTCAAGCACTGAAAAGCCGTTGAATGACGGATTTTTGACCAGGTTACTTTCACTCTTAAGCCGGGTATACAGTTTATAGGTAGCCACCAGCGGCTCGCCAACATAGCAGGATTGTTTATCCACTTCAACCCGCATGAACATATTCTTCTTTATTTTATCAACCGGGTTTTCGCCTTTGCGTAAAATATAATCGTTGTAATTTAAGCGTGGTGCCGGTTCTGCAAAAGGATCCATTCCACTGAACGGCGAGGTAAAAGCACCGGCGCCCTGGCTGTTGCCGGTAGCATTTGCCGTTACTTTTACAGTAACACTGTTGCTTTTATAATCTCCGCCATCTGCTTTGGCCAATGCAGGCGGTATGGTAAACACACCGGTTGCTTTGGGTTTGATGATAAAATTCAAAGCGATGTACCTTTTAACAACACCATTGATCATGGTCATGCCGCTTTCCTGGTTTGGACCGCTGATGATGCTGAATTTATTCAGATTGGGAGGAACGATCTGTTGTACTTCTTGCGCATTTTCCACCATTAGTTTAAGCTGGGCATACTCATCTTTACCAATTTCTTTGGGTGATATACTGGCCGAAAATTTTACCTGTGCCCAGGTACAATAGCCGGTGAGTAAAAAAAGCAGCAAAAATATTTTAGGTAAAATACTACGCATAAACAACCGCAAAAGTAACGGTTTGCCGGCCGGGATTTAAGAACACAAAGTATAAATGGCTGAAATAAATTGTTAAACTCTCCTACATTTAAATTAGCGGTATAACCCGGGCAGGAATTGCTACAGATCGCCCAATTGCGGCCTCATAATAATTTCTTCCACGCAGGCCTGCGGCGACAGGTGTGCTGCAGCGTACAGCATTTTGGCAATATCTGATGCTTCCATGATACGTTTGGGATCTATATCACTCCCGCTCCAGCTATCCGTAAAAGCAGCGCCGGGCAACACATGCGTGACTTTAATGCCGTGGGGTTTCATCTCTTCACGCAGGTTTTTGCTGAAGCCATACATGGCATATTTACTGATTCCGTATGCCCTGCCGTTGGGGTATGCATTTAATGATGCTATCGAACAGATATTGAAAATATGCCCTTTTTTTGCAGCCATCATACCCGGTAACAGCAACCTGGATAAATGATAGGCGCTGTAGGTATTAACCTCCATCAGCTTTTCCAGGTTCCCGTCAGCTTCGCCATATGCACTGCCCGGTAAATAGATGCCGGCATTGTTAATGAGGATATCGATCTTATCTGATAAACTGTTGATCCATGCTGCAAATTCCTGTATTGAAGTTTTATCGCCTACATCACAGGTTTTGGTATGGATGGCTGTGCGGGGAAACCTGCCCTGCAATTCCTTACCGGTTTGTTCAAGTTCTGCAGCATGACGTGCACACAGGAATAAATGATGCCCCTGCTTATCCTGTGCAAATTCAACAGCCATGGCCTTGCCCAGTCCCTTTGATGCGCCAGTTATTACAATGTTCATTGGCATTTCGTTTATTCAGTACAGTGTACTATCCGGCTCATGAATCATTTCCGGATCACCCATTTCTGTTTATGAGCGATGTAGTATCTTGCAATGATAAGTAAAGTTAATATCTCTTCATGTAAATATTGTCCAGTAGCCCAATGTCCAGATACAAACACCTTTTTTTCGACCTCGACCATACACTCTGGGATTTTGATGCCAATGCCAGGGAAACCCTTGCTGAACTGTATGTTGTTTTTGAGCTTGATAACCGGATCAATACCCCGTTTGAAGATTTTTATCCAAAATATCTGTACCACAATGAACTGATGTGGGACCGGTACCATCATGGTTTGATCAGCGCCGATGACCTCAAATGGAAAAGGATGTGGCGAACGATGCTTGATTTTAAAATTGCAGATGAGCCCCTGGCCAGGGAGATGAGTGCAAAATTTTTAGAGATCCTGCCAACCAAAAAAATACTTTTCCCGCATACCATTGAGATATTGAATTACCTGGCAGCAAAAAATTATGCGCTGCATTTGATCACCAATGGCTTTGAAAAAACACAGCGGAGCAAGCTGGTCAACAGCGGCCTGGATGGTTATTTTACACATATGATTACTTCGGAAGGCAGCAACAGCTTAAAACCCAAAAAAGAGATCTTTGATTTTGCCATGGATAAGGCAAAATCCACTTTAGGGGAAAGTATCATGATCGGTGATAACCTGGATGCCGATATCCAGGGCGCCATCAATGCAGGAATGGATACCGTTTTTGTTAACCACGTTAACGCTGTACCTGCCATAAAGCCAACGTATATGGTCACCCATTTAAAAGAGCTGGAGGGTATCTTTTAAAATAGGGTACAAAAAAACCTTCCCATAAAGGAAAGGTTCTTAAAAAATTTCAGCAAACAAAATTACATGCTAACGGTAGTTGATTTTGCCTTGTCTTTGCAGCAGGCTTTTTTTGCGCTTGCATCTGTAGACGATTTTGAACAACCTGCTTTGCTATCTGCCGATTTTGTACAGCAGGTTTGACCTTTGGCACATTTCTTTTTCTTTTTGCCTTTGTCGGCCAATGCAACACCTCCAACAAATAAAAATGCGGTAGCTAATAAAATTACTTTCTTCATGATTATATTGATTTAATTGATTTACCAAACGTAAAAATAGGGCAGAAATTGCACAATGCCAACTATTGTAACTGTTAAAATTACAGCACTGCTATAACAGTTACCCCGCCTTTAACTGCCTGGCCATGTTCCACTTTGATATGGGTTCCTATGGGTAAAAGCAGGTCAACCCTGCTACCAAACTTAATAAAGCCCATCTCGTCAGTCTGTTTTACCTTTTGTCCCACCTGCAAATAATTTACTATACGTTTGGCCAAAGCCCCGGCGATCTGCTTGACCAGGATCTCCGTATTGCCATTTTTTAAAACAACCGAGTGGCGTTCATTATCAGTAGATGATTTTGGGTGCCAGGCCACCAGGTATTTACCCTTGTGGTATTGATTGTACACCACTTCGCCGTTGATGGGGTTCCGGTTCACATGCACGTTGGCCGGGCTCATGAAAATGGATACCTGCAGGCGTTTGTCTTTAAAATATTCCAGGTCGGTGGTTTCTTCAATCACCACCACTTTACCGTCAGCAGGCGCCACAACCACGCCATCAGCAATGGTTAGTTTGCGGTTGGGTATCCTGAAAAAAGAAATGAGGAACAACAACAATCCAAGGGTGATCACAAAAATGGCATTACAAAGCCACATCATGGAGGCGCTGAGAAAATAATATACGATCACATTGATCGCTCCAAATATCAAAGTAGCAATGGCAATGCTTTTATAGCCTTCACGGTGAATGGTCATTCAGTTGATTTGAGCTGCAAAGATAATGTTTAGGATTTGGTAATTGGGAGTTGGGGATTAGGAATTGGGGATTGGGGATTGGGAGTTAGGGAGGACCTGGAGTATAAAAACCTAATTACCAATTCCTAATTACCAATTACCAATTACCTGATGAATGCTCACCTAACCTATAAAGAAATACACATAAACCCAAACCGCAGGCACCGCAACCAGTAAAGAATCGAAACGGTCTAAAAAACCACCGTGGCCGGGCATAAAATTGCCGCTGTCCTTTACGCCGGCCATGCGTTTTAATTTGCTTTCCAAAAGATCACCGGTTGTACCTGAAATCGCGATAATTGCTGCTGCTCCTGTTATTAGCAAAATATTAAGCCCGAGTAATGAGGCAAATAAAGCAGCTGCTCCAATTGCAAGCAGAGCGCCGCCGCCTGTTCCTTCCCACGTCTTTTTGGGCGAAATTTTTGAGAAAGGGGTTTTACCAACAAACGAACCAACAATATATGCCATCGTATCATTAATCCAAATGACTGCAATTGTAAAAATCAGAATTGTGAATCGAAAAGATTCTGAATCAGAATACGCTGTAAGTAAGCTTGTTGAATCATAAACATCATTAGCAAAAGCTGAAATTGTTATTCCTTGTAAAGGAAACATCATTAAAACTGGCATCGTTATATAAATAAACCCATACAAACAATAACCTAAATATTTATCTGCATAGATCTTCTTCATCAGTTTTACAAACTCATACCAACAACCGAAATGGATCACAGTAAACAATATCAAAAAACTCCAGAAATTCCAGAGCAAACCGGCCAGCATCACAACCACAAAAAGCAGTGCCGTTAAAGCCCGTGTTTTAAATGTCTGAAAATTAAAAGCCAAGGTTATGTGTTTTTATCTGAAGGAAAATGATGCAATATCCCGGCCTGTTCCAGCAGGTCATGTTCTTCAAATGTAATTTGCCTGCGCTTTTTAAAGGATACTTTTTCAAAAAGCAAAAACAATCCCCAGGTAATGACTACAGCTGCCAACCCGCCCCAGATGGGCACTTTTGGATCAAGTTTATCGAGTTCCACCTTTTCGGAATGCCGCGAGATCCAGAACAACTGGATCACAGCCACTGTATTGTTTAAAAAGTGGGCGATGATGTTGACCCATATATTTTTACTGCGCTGATACATCAATCCCAGAACAAAACCAAGCAGGGCCCTGCTTAAAAACAGAAAAATGGACATGTGGATCAAACTGAACAACAGGGAAGTGGCCAAAATGGCCAACAGGGGTTTCTGCCACCAGCGTTCCAGTAAATTCTGTACTGCCCCGCGAAAAAATATTTCTTCAAACAATGCCGGGAAAAAAGACATGATCACAATGGCCATTACAAATTCGCCCCAGCTTTTCAAATTGCTTAAGGCCATAACCTGTTCGGTATAGGCCGTTTCCATCTTTTGCCCCATGGCAAACAGATCAGGGAATTGGGAAAGCATTGATTTGCTCAGATCGGCCAGCGGGTTGGCAATGACATTGGCTAAAAAAATGATGAAGAAACCCAAAATGATCTGTGCAGGGTTGATGTGCCTGTTAAATCCCAGCCAGAATTTATTTTTACCATGACAAATGACCTGGTAAAATAATGCAGGCAAAAACAAAAGACAAAAAGTACCCAAAACCTGGGAAAGCCGGGCAGCCGTTACATTTTCGGGCTGCATCATCGCTTTGATCATGGCATCGCCCATTTTTTCAGGTGGTAATGTGGATGGGATCAGCTGGAAACCGATAATTATCTGAACACCTGCTGCCAGTATGAATCCGGCACCTAAAAAAACGAGTAATATTCCCAATTGCCCCCACCCGGTATACCCTTTAACACTCCTGTATTCCATATCTAAGCCGATTAGTTGTAAATTTGCCTTCGCAATATACTACTACGCCTTTAACTTAAGCAGCTTCAAAGCTGATAAAATCGGTATTAAAAATGGATTTTATAAATTTTAATAATTCAAAGGCTGCACAGCATTAATAGTATGACTAAAAGCTTTAAAAAATAAAATGCCAAATATAGGCCCCATACAATTACCGGATTTTCCGCTGTTGCTTGCTCCAATGGAGGATGTGAGCGACCCGCCGTTCCGTGCCGTATGCAAGGACCATGGCGCCGACCTGATGTACACCGAATTCATCAGCAGCGAAGGATTGATCCGGGATGCCATAAAAAGCCGCCAGAAACTCGACATATTTGATTACGAAAAACCGGTAGGCATCCAGATCTTTGGAGGGGATGAGGAAAGCCTGTCGCTGGCAGCAAAGATTGTGGATGTTACCAACCCCGACCTGCTGGATATCAATTTTGGCTGCCCGGTTAAAAAAGTAGCGTTGAAAGGCGCCGGTGCCGGGGTTTTAAAGGATATTGACCTGATGGTGCGGCTTACCAGTGCCGTTGTAAGATCAACCTCGCTGCCGGTTACAGTAAAAACAAGGTTGGGCTGGGATGATAATACAAAAAATATTGAAGAAGTTGCTGAACGGTTACAGGACGTTGGCATTAAAGCCCTGGCCATACACGGACGCACCAGGACACAGATGTACAAAGGCAGTGCTGACTGGGAATTAATTGGTAAAGTAAAGAACAACCCGAGAATTACGATGCCCATTTTCGGCAATGGGGATATTGACAGCCCTGAAAAAGCGCTCGAATACAAAAATAAATACGGCATTGATGGCATCATGATCGGCCGGGCCGCCATCGGTTACCCCTGGATATTCAACGAGATCAAACATTTTTTAAAAACCCGCGAACACTTACCTTCCCCTTCCATTGAAGACAGGGTGGCTGTTTGTAAAAAACACCTGCACAAATCCTTTGAATGGAAGGGCCCTAAAGTGGGTATTTATGAAATGCGCAGGCATTATGCCAATTACTTAAAAGGATTGCCGGGCATAAAAGATTATCGTTTAAGGCTGGTTACGCTGAATACCGTTGAGGAGATCGACGAAGTGCTGGATGAGATCGTAATTAAATATGCCGGTTACGAATTTGAAAAAACGCCGATCGAGTTGATCAATTATCATGAAAAGTGCCCGGTATAACCGGGGTCCGTTCTTTATCCGCCAATAATTTCTTCAAGTGCTTTGCTGTAAACCTTTCCCCTTTTTTCTGCAAAATAATCAGCACCCAGCATGATGGCTGCCTGGATGGCAAGCGCTACCCCAAAACCAAACCAAAATGCTTTAACAGGATTTGACCTGAACAAAAAAATTAACAACAATCCTGTTAAAATGAAAGCGATCTCTACCCAACGGTAAATAACAAAATTTACCATCACTTTTTTCATACGCGGCATTTCGGTATGTTTTGTAAAAGCGACCGGCTCCATGCCAATGTTGTAGGCAATTTCCGTCCTTTGTTTATCGGTACGGGCATACACGGTATAACCCACAACAGACTGAATAAGCCCGATAGCCAGCAACGGGATAGCCGCACCTTTAAAAAATGCAGGATTGCTTTTTATAAAAAACCAGCACGTGATTGCAAGCAGTATAGCTGCTATGCCAATGATGAGAAACAACAGACTTTCCTGCTTTTCGCCTGAAAAAT
Source organism: uncultured Ferruginibacter sp. (assembly GCA_964491955.1). Taxonomy (GTDB): domain Bacteria; phylum Bacteroidota; class Bacteroidia; order Chitinophagales; family Chitinophagaceae; genus Ferruginibacter. The sequence continues at coordinate 7,464 of CAZBIK010000036.1, read as the reverse complement.
ATTTATAAATAAAACTAAAATCTCTTTGTTCTATCATGAACTGATTTTAATGATTTAATGCCGCTTTTATCTCTTTCCCCAGCGGTTCAATGGTTGATTCAAAATAGTTGGTCAGCCTCCCATGTTCATCCACAATATACTTACAAAAATTCCAGGAAGGCTGCTTATTATTCCAGCCGTTCTTCGCCGGGTCGGTGAGCCATTCAAATATTTTATTCTGACCGGGGCCTTTTTTAACCTGGCTTTTTTTCATCAACGGGAAACTTACGCCAAAGTTGATCCTGCAGAAAGCAGCGATCTCTTCATCGCTCCCCTTTTCCTGTTCCTTAAAATCGTTTGCCGGGAACCCGATCACCACCAGTTTATCTTTATACTGCTCACTCAGTTTCTGCAGGTCGTCGTACTGGCCGGTATAACCACAATCAGAAGCAGTATTTACCAGCATTACTTTTTTCCCCTTTAACCGGTCAAAATCAAAAACGGTTCCGTCAATGGCTGTGTCTTTCAATGAATAAAACGAAACGGCCGGTATTGCTTTTTCGTTCGACAGGTTTTTCGTGTTCATGCCCTTTTTACCGGCAAACCACATCCACATGGGATAAACTGCTTTTAAAACTTTTTGTTTAACTGTCATATTTTTTGAATTGCGGTTTGAAATTTCTACATAGCACCAAAAAGCAATGAACAATAACAATATTACAATGATTGGTTTTTTAAACCGAATGTATAATTTTCCTTTCTGCAAGAGCTTTTAATAATTTGTTTATTTGATGACCATTTTAAATAATTTCAACTTTCCCTTAAACGGAGGGTATTTTATTGCCGGATCGAACCAGGTGGGTGTTTTCATCACTGCTTTTTTATGCGTGAATGTGTCAAAAGTATATTTTCCGTGGTATTGCCCGCTGCCGCTGAAACCCCTGCCGCCAAAGGGTAAATGGTGATTGGTCAGGTGCCAGCTTGCATTGTTTACACAGCCGCCGCCAAAAGCCACACTGTTTAACCATTCTTTTTCCTTTACCTTACCTGATGTAAACACATAAAAGGCCAAAGGGTTTTTGTTCATCGCAATTATTTTAAGCGCTTCGTCTTTCGTATTAAAAGCAATTACAGGCAGTATCGGGCCAAAGATCTCCTCATCCATGATCCCGGATCCCATATCAACCTGGTCAAGCAGGGTAGGCTCAATGAATAATTTTTCAATATCGGTTCTGCCGCCATGTACAATATTTCCATGCTGCAGGTAAGTGGTAAGCCTGTTGAACTGCTTTTCATTTATGATCTTTCCATAGTTGTAATTTTCTTCCGGTTTATCGCCAAAAAATATTCCGATCACTTTTTTCATTTCTGCAACCAGGGCATCTTTTTTACTTTCATGTACCAGCACATAATCCGGCGCCACGCACATCTGCCCGGCATTGCTGAACTTGGCCAGGGCTATCCGTTTGGCCGCAATTTTTATATTGGCATCTTCTTCAACAATACATGGACTTTTGCCGCCCAGTTCAAGCGTGACCGGCACCAGCCTTTCAGCGGCCATCTTATATACCAGTTTTCCTACGGCCGTACTCCCGGTAAAGAATACATCGTCAAACGTAAAATGATCCATCATCCCGGGTATTACGGTTGCCCCATCCCCTTCTGTAAATAAAATATACTCAGGAGGGAATGTATCAGTGATCATTTCCTTGATTACGGCTGCTGTTGCCGGTGCAAATTCCGATGCTTTGATCACTGCACAATTACCTCCGGCAATGGCACCCACCAGCGGCGTTAAAAAAATATTCACCGGGTAATTCCAGGGGCCAATGATCAAAACAACCCCCAATGGTTCGTTAATGATATAACTTTTTGAAGGGATATTGAGTAAATTGGTAGAAACCATTTCGTCCTGCATCCAGTTCTTCAGATGTTTAAGTGCATGGCTGATCTCGCTCACTAAAAACCCTGTTTCAGTGACCCAGCATTCTTCCGGGCTTTTTTTCAGGTCGGCATATAAAGCCTCATGTAACTGCTTTTCATATTTCTTTGCAGCAGCCTTCAGTTTTTTCAGCTGTGCTTTTCTGAATGAAAAAGGCCGTGTGATGCCACTGTCAAAATAGCTGCGCATTTGCATTAAGTTCGGCATTAGGTGTAAATTTGCTGAAAGGTACTGATTCGCACATTATTACGGCAGCATCACTTAATCAGGATGGTATGACAGATGAACAATATATGCAACAGGCGCTGGCTGAAGCGCAAAAAGCTTTTGAGAAAGAGGAAGTACCCGTTGGTGCCGTAATTGTAATGAACAACCGGATCATTGCCCGTGCACATAACCAGGTAGAATTGCTGAACGACAGCACGGCCCATGCCGAGATCCTTGCAATAACCACGGCGTTTAATTTTTTAAGCAGTAAATATTTACCGGAAGCCACATTGTATGTTACCCTGGAGCCCTGCCTTATGTGCAGCGGCGCCCTGTACTGGAGTAAGATCGGCAGGATTGTTTATGGCGCAGCTGATGATAAGAACGGTTACCGTAAATGTTGCGGCAGTAACAACCCCTTTCACCCGAAAACAGTTTTACAGGGTGGCATTTCAGAAACTGAATGTGCCAGGCTGATGAAAGATTTTTTTAAGGCACGCAGGTAATCACTGAATAATCAGTTTGCTTTTGAGTTTGATGGCTCCCTGTTTCAGCAACACAACATACAAGCCAGGTTTTTCCGAGAACATGAATACGATCATTTCATTACCGTTGATCACAATTCTTTTTTCTTCCCGTACCGTTTTTCCCTGCACATCGGTCAGCATTACCTGTACATAACCCGGTTCAAAACCCCTGATCTCTATTTCGATTTTATTTTTTGCCGGGTTGGGGTATATACGCATTGATGACCCGGTGCCGGCAACGGCAATACCCTGTTTACCGGGCCCTTGAGTAACCGGGGCAGTTTGTTGCAAACTGACCGAATCGGTAACATCTGCCCGGTTTTGAGCAAAACCTGCATAAATTCCCGAAAACGTAAAAAATATTAATGTGATTTTCTTCAATTTAAACCTGCTAAGAAAATAGATAACGTAAATTTGTGTCCGATCTTTCACAATGATTTCTTAAAAAATAAAACAGCAACACTATGGCATTTACACTACCGGCTTTACCTTATGCACATGAAGCATTGGAGCCACATATCGACACAAAGACCATGCAGATACATCATGGTAAACACCACCAGGCATATGTTGACAATTTAAATAAGGCCATCGCGGGTACCCCAAACGAAAATAAGACCATTGAAGAACTGGTTGCTGCAGCTGGCAGCATCAGCCCGGCTGTACGCAATAACGGTGGCGGACACTGGAACCACAGTTTTTTTTGGGAGAGCCTTGCACCCAATGCAGGTGGAACTCCAACCGGAAAGTTAGCTGATGCCATCAATGAAGCATTTGGTTCTTTTGATGCATTCAAAGAAAAATTTTCAGCAGCTGGTATGACCAGGTTTGGAAGCGGCTGGGCATGGCTGATCGTAAAAGATGGTAAACTGGAAGTGAGCTCCACCCCCAACCAAGATAACCCCCTGATGGATGTTGCCGAAGTAAAAGGCAAACCCATTTTAGGTTGTGATGTATGGGAACATGCTTATTACCTGCATTATCAAAACCGCCGGGCCGATTACCTGGCTGCGTTCTGGAATGTGGTGAACTGGAATAAAGTGGCAGAAAGGTTTTAAGACACCCCCTCCACCCCCTAAAGGGGGAACTTTGGAGTTCATAACTTTAAGTCCTTCTCTATTAAAAATTTAACTGTGAATATTAAGAAGCCTCCTGAAATTCAGGAGGCTTCTTAATTTGTCAGAGCCCCAGTTCTCCCTTTAGGGGGTTAGGGGGTGTCTTACGGCACCGGGTCATACCCATGCCCGCCCCAGGGATGGCATTTGCTGATGCGTTTTATGGTTAGCCATAAACCCTTTACAGGGCCGTATTTTTTTAAAGCCTCTATGCCATAGTGTGAGCAGGTGGGTGTAAACCGGCACTTTGGCCCAAGCCATGGCGAAATGATCCATTGGTACAGCTTGATTAAAGCGATGAACGGGAAACTAAGGATTTGCCAGACTGTTTTCATGAGAGATCTTAATAAGCCTTTTTAAAACATTACCGGTCTTTTCAAAAATGACGGGGTACTCCGGTATTTCATTTCCAACATAAATAAAAAAAACGGCCAGGTATTTCTGCTGCTGCTTCAACCGGTCCTGCAATTCATTTTTCTGCAGCCGGTAGGCCTCCCGCATCAGGCGTTTGATGCGGTTGCGGTCAACTGCCCTTTTAAAATTTTTGCTGCTTACTGCAAAACCGGTTTGTAAGGGGGCCCCGGCCTTTTCACCAAACTTCCACAAAACCCTGAACGGGAAACCGGAAAATGACTTCCCTTCCTTGAACAATTGTTCAATGGCTTTTCGGCTTTTCAGCTTCTCTTCTTTTGTAAATGTATATCGTTGCCTGGTTTCCAATAGCATAAAATTAATACATCATACATTATGCAGCCGGTTTAAATTGAACATAACAAAAAAGTCTCCCGGTAAACCGGGAGACTGCATGTATTGTAACCAGGTTCCTGTTAAGGAAACCGGGAAATTTTATTTTTTATCACCGTGTTCGCTGGAAACCGTCAGGCTGTGACGTCCTTTTTTTCTGCGGCTGGCCAATACCTTGCGGCCATTGGCGGTTTGCATACGTTGGCGAAAACCATGTACAGATTTTCTGCGGCGCTTGTGCGGTTGATACGTTCTTTTTTTACCTGGCATTGTTTAAAATTTTTCCTTTACAAATTATTTTCTGAATTCATTTTTGTTACACTCACCAGGGCACCATCCCTGCTGTTTGTGAAAGGACGGCAAAAGTAGGTGAAAATTTTGGATTTTGGATTTTAGATTTTAGATTTATTTGCTAATTATAGGCTTACATGTTTTGATTTTACGGGTTTGCCGTAAAATATAGCCGCATGATTGTCAAAATCTTCCACTGAATCAGTGGTAAAAAACCCGGTTTGCCCGTTTTTGCTGCATTTTCCAGCTATTTCAGTATGCTTATCCAGGTACATTTTTAGGCTGTCGGCTACAATTTCGCCCTGAGACAATACGGTAACCCCGGCCGGAATGGCATTTTTTATCTTCTCCATCAACAGCGGGTAATGGGTACAGGCCAGTAAAATAGTATCAATATTTCCCGATCTGCCCATCAGGTTATTGATATTTTTCCGGATGAAATAATCAGCACCGGGGCTGTTGTATTCATTATTCTCTACCAGCGGCACCCACATGGGGCAGGCTTCCTGGAAAACTGTAAGATCCGGATAAAATTTCCGGATCTCTATCGGGTACGAATCCGAAATGACCGTTCCGTTGGTTGCCAGTATGCCCACATTGCCTGCTTTGGTAAACCGGCCAATGATCTCTGTGGTGGGCATGATAACCCCCAAGCCCCTTTTTGATGGATCAATTTTAGCCAGGTCGTTTTGCTGAATGGAACGCAGGGCCTTTGCCGAAGCCGTATTACAGGCCAGTATTACCAGCGGGCATCCTTGGTTAAATAACCATTGCACACATTGCCATGTATATTCATAAACTGTTTCAAAACTCCGGTTACCGTATGGTGAACGGGCATTATCACCCAGGTAGATATAATCGAATTGGGGAAGCCTGGCTGTGATCTCTTTTAAAACAGTTAATCCACCGTAACCGCTGTCGAATATGCCAATGGGCTGTTGCTTCATGTATCAAAAATAACAAAGCCTCCTGAAGATACAGGAGGCTTTTATCAATTTTACAAAAATTAAAATTAATTTCCGGCTGGCTTATTGGCTGCAGGTACCGGGTCTTTTATACCCAGTTTGGTTTTAACAGCCGGTAACAGGTCATCACCGGGAGGCATTACCAATAAAACGCTGGCGGCATCATCCAACACATACGTGTACCCTTTTTCTTTGGCAACTGCTTTGATGGCATCCAAAGCCTTGGCACGAACAGGTGCAATCTTGGATTGTGCATACTGCTGCGCTTTTTCCTGGGCTTCCTGGTCGTAATTTTGCAAACGGGTATACAGTTTAACCAACTCATCCCTTCTTATTTCTTTCATGCTGGGCGTAAGCTTTACTGAATCAATGAAGTATTGATCCCTTTTTTTATCCGCTTCCACCTGTAAAGCCTGGCCCTGCTGTTGCAGGGAGGCCTGGTATTCGGTTAAATCAGCATTTATCTTTGCAGCTTCGGGCATTACACTCATTAATTCATCGGTATTGATATAGCCGACCTTGGTTTGTGCTGAGGCAGTTAACATGCCAAAAGCCATCACAGCTCCTAATAATAATTTTTTCATTGTTGTTTTAATGTTTATTGATTTAGTTGATTATAAGATTGTTTTTTGAAGGATAAGTTGCTTCGCAACAGCCTAATTATCATTTATTTAACACCCAGGTTCCGGATTATATCTGCGCTTTTATCCAGTTTTGGGTCGGCAAAGATAACGGTAATTCCTTCACTTTTATCCAATATAAAATCATATTGTTTTTCGGTTGCCAGTTTTTGCACTGCATTATAAACCCTGTCCTGTATGGGTTTTATCAGTTCCTGGCGCTTTTTAAACAGGTCGCCTTCAAAACCAAAGCGTTTTTTCTGCAGGTCGCGCAGCTCTTTTTCCTTATTGTATAATTCGTCTTCCCTTTTCTTTTTAAGCACATCGCTCAGCATCACCTGCTCGGCCTCATAATCCTTATACATCTTATCCATCATGGCCTGCTTCTGGTCTATTTCCTGCTGCCACTGTTCACTGAACTGGTCCAGCAGTTTCTGGGCATCTTTATACTCAGGCAGTTTATCCAATATATATTTTGAATCGATCACTGCATATCGCTGCGCCTGTGTTGCGGTAGCAAGCAGCAGGAGGCATGTAGCAAGAATAAAGAGTTTTTTCATAATGTCAATTTTTTATCGTTGTGCAAATCAAGACAGTGTTTTACAATCTAAAATCGCAGATCTAAAATCCTATTCCGGTTCCTGGCCCAGCATAAAGGTGAACTTGGCGGCGCCTTTTAACCCGCTTGTATTCGTATACCTGTCGAACCCGATACCATAATCAAATCCAAGCAAACCAAACATGGGCAGGAAAAACCTTAAGCCAACACCTGCTGAACGGCGGAGCTTGAACGGGTTATATGTCTTAAAATCGTACCAGCCGTTTGCCGCCTCAAAAAATGCAAGGCCATAAATGGTACTTCCTGCACTGGTGCTGAACGGGTAGCGCAGCTCCATGGTATATTTATTAAAAATAGTAAAGAACTGGGTGGGTGTAATTCCGTCGGGGTTGATCCGGGGATTTGATTTATCATATACGGGGTACCCGCGGTGTGCAATGATATCATAACCCAGCAACGCAAAATTATTGCTCAGGCCGGGATCCCCTACCTGGAAACCTTCGAAAGGTGAAATG
>CAZBIK010000035.1:0-16766 GCA_964491955.1 uncultured Ferruginibacter sp. | reverse complement strand
TTATCCGGAACATACTCCGTATCCAGGTGCATTTTGGTGAGTGGCTGTAATTTGTATTCGAATTTTTCTTTAAGCCCGTAATCCTCTGCAGCTTTTTTTATCTCGTCTTTTGCACTGGCTTCATATACCTGTGCAAATTTCTTTTCCACAGCTTTAATATCAGCCCCGGGCTGCAATGAAATAAATGTATTTTGAAAAAAATTAAGCCAAAAATTATCCGGGTTGTCACGTTGCTGAATTTTGTTGGAAAACAGCATTTTTACTTTAACGGAAGAATTCTCCGGGGCATTTTTAGCTATACCGCTGACCATAAACTGCTCAAAACCGTTTCCGGGATCAATTTCGAGTATTTTACCAACTGCATTTTCATCTCCAAAATATTTTTTTGCAAGGTCCTCATTGATAACAATGGAATGGATGTCTGCAAGCACGGTAGAAGCATTTCCCACTTTTAACGGGAATGAAAAAAAAGTAAAGAAATTTTCATCCGTAAAATGACCTTCTTCATCAAAAACCTCTGTTCCTTTTTTTACATTAAAATTACTTTGCTGTATCCGTAAAAAACCGGTCGTTTCAGGCAGGCTTTCCTTAAAGGCCGGGCCAGGCCTGTTTCCTGTGCTTCCCATTTTTGTAACCTGGCCTTCAACTGATGTCATTTTACTGACCACATGATAAATATTGGCAGCGTTAACATGAAAACGGTCAAAGCTTACTTCGTCGCGGGTATACAAAATGATCAGCATGCAGCTGGCAAGCCCTATTGCCAAACCGGTAATGTTGATAAAGCTGTACACCTTGCTTTTACGGAGATTTCTCCAGGCTGTTTTGAAATAGTTTTTTATCATTTTAAATTTTTATACTGTACTGTAAACACGACCAGGCAGAATCGATTTAATACCTGTTAAGCCAACAGCACAACTGCTTTTTATAACCTGGTGTCGGGTATTTGTATCCTGTTCCATTAATCTGTCCGCAATGATTTCACCGGGTTTGCAACTGCTGCCCGGATCGCTTTATAACCCACCGTTATCCATGCAATCATAATGGATAAGACAACAGCTATAACAAAAACGCCTACACCCATTTCAATGCGGTAAACAAAATCCTGCAGCCAGTTATTCATCATAAAATAAGCCAGTGGCGCTGCAATTATAAATGCAATGGAAATAAGTATGGTAAACTCTTTGGAAAACAGGAAAACAATATTGCCTGCGGAAGCGCCCAAAACTTTACGTATGCCTACCTCCTTTGTTTTTTGAACGGCCATAAAAGAAACCAGGCCGTACAAACCCAGGCAGGAAATGAAAATAGCGATCACCGCAAATATTTTGTACAGCAACGACAGTTGTTCATCCTGTTTATAAAATTCAGCGAGGTTCTCATCCATATAGGTTGAGGTGTAGGCATACTCGGGGAATGTTTCGTTCCAGGCTGCTTCAACAGCCGCCTGGCTTTTATGGATATCTGATGTTTTTAATTTCACACCGGTAACCGTGTAGAACTTCCTGTTTTCTGCAATAATAAGTGGCTTGATATCTTCTTTAAGCGAATTGGTTTTAAAATCTTTTACCACACCTACTATGGTTTTCCAGTTTGCCGCACCCATCCTTATTTCCTTCCCTACTGCTGCAGACGGATCTTTTAATCCCAGTTTTTTTGCCAGGGTTTCATTGATCACAACTTCTTTGGTGGTATCGCTTTCCGTAAAACCCCTGCCACTGATGAATTGTAATCCATACGTTTTAAAATAATTTTCATCACCATATTTAATGTAAAGGCCAAAATTTTCATCGGGTTTATGGTCAAATGCAAAATTGGTTGCCCAGTTATTGTCAGATGAAGGCACATCGCTGCTGAAACTTACGGTTTCCACACCGGGTAACTGTTTCAGTTTGTAATTGAAAGATTTTTGCCTGGCCTGGGCAACACTGTCGGTATTGGCGTTGATGATCAGCAAGGCATCCTTTTTGAAGCCAAGATCGGCACTGCGTACATATTTCATTTGCATAATGGCCACAATGGTGCCAATGATCAGTACCTGCGATATGACAAACTGGGCCACTACCAGCCCCCGCCTGAGCGAAATGCCGCCCACACTGGCTGAAGTGATCTTATTTTTAAGTGCCAATACCGGCTTAAAACCGGAGAGTATCATAGCCGGGTAGATCCCCGCAAAAAGGGTAACCACAATGATCAACCCAATTATAAAGAACAGGGTTTGCCAGTTTAAAAAATCCAGCGGTTCTTCTATTGATGCAATATGTTTGATAAACGGGAGACAAATGAAGGCAATACCAATGGCCAGAATAACCGATGTGATCACAATAAATGCTGTTTCACCCATTACCTGCCCGAACAATTGCCCCCTTTTGCTGCCCAGTACTTTCCGGATACCGATTTCCTTACTGCGGCCTACTGCCTGTGCCGTTGAAAGATTGATAAAATTGATACAGGCCATCACAATGATGAACAAGGCGATCAATGCCAGTGTCCATAAAGTGGATCTGTCAGTTGTATGGTCTCCAAACACTTCATACCTTTTATCAAAATGCATTTGAGCAAGTGGCTGTAAACTGTTTGTCCGTACCGTCCTGTTCCTTTGCCCGTAATATTTTTTGCTGAACGCCTGTAGACGGTGGTTTATATTTTCAGCGGTTTGGTTTTTTGGCAGCAGGGTATACACCTGGAAATTACTGGTTGTTGCTCCCCACTCATCGGAATAAAAATAAACACCTTTACTTGCTTTTGCAGTTTCATAAGAAGTAACGATCGCCAGCGGAAAATCTGTATTGGCAGGCACATCTTCCAGGATGCCGGCAACTTTTACGGTGATGGCATTATCCAGTTTCAGGTATTGCCCCGTTGCATTTTTCCAGTCGCCAAAATATTTAATGGCCATCTTTTTGGTAAGCACGGTTACATTGGGTTCTTTTAAAACGTCTGGCGTGCCGGTAACCCATACAAAATGGAAAATTTTAAAAAATTCCGGATCGGCAAAAAAGAAACCTGTCTGTTCGATGAATTTCTTTTCAGGCAAAAGATTGTTTTCATTGGTGCCCAGCACAGATACCTGGCTGCCGTAATTGGCCATCAATACACCTGATGTCAATTCCGGTATATCTGTACGCAACGCATCAATGGCCGGGAAAGGAATGCCTGGCGTATAAAAAAACTCTTCCTCATTCTTATCGGTTGTTACTACCCGGTATATATTTTTATATGCCTCCTGAAAGCGGTCATAACTCATTTCATATTTAATGACAGTGAATAACAGCAGGCAACTGGCTATACCAATGGCAAGGCCACTGATATTGATCATTGAATAGACCTTATGTCTTTTCAGGTTCCGGATGGCTGTTGTTAAATAATTTTTTATCATGTCAAAAGTATTATTCTGTTCTTAATGATTTCACCGGGTTCATCATTGCCGCTTTAACTGAATGAAAACCGGCTGTACAAAATGCGATCAGCATTGTTATACCGGCTGTTAACACAAAAACATATCCCTGCACAGGTATACGGAAAGCAAAATCCTGTAACCATTCATTGGCTGCCCACCAGGCCAGCGGGGCTGCTATAAGTATGGCAATGCCTACCAGCTTTAAAAAATTGCCTGATACCAGTAATGTAATGTTACTGAGATTGGCACCCAACACCCTCCTGATACCAATTTCCTTTGTACGTTGAACTGTTGTGAATGCAGCAAGCCCAAATAATCCAAGGCAGGCCAGTACAATGGCAAGTCCCGATGCTATGCCGAACAATGCAGATGAACGCTGCTCTGCCTGGTAAAGTTTATTATAATCTTCATCCAGGAAATTATAATTGAATGGCCTGTCGGGCACACGCTGTTTCCAAACCATTTCAAGCCCGGCTATTGATTTTTTTATATCGTCTCCTGCAATGCGAACCATAAATGTTCGCGAATAATTGCGGCCCAGGAAAATCAATAAAGGCCCGATAGGATCATGGAGGCTGCTGAAATTAAAATCCTTTATAACACCTACAACAGGACCGGTTACACCTTTATCCAGTGTTTTACCAATAGCCTGTTCAGGTGTCCAGCCGATCTTTTTGGCAAGCGCTTCATTGATGATATACGGCTGTTGAAAGTTTTCACTGTTATTTGAAGTATCCATCAAAGCAAAATCAGATTGTTGGAAATCACGGCCCGCGAGCAGTTGCATCTTTAGTGTTTTTGTAAAATCCAGGTCAACAGGCATGGCATTTAACGAAATATCATGCTGGCCTTTTTCATCAGTTGTACTGATACCATCACCCCATTCCACGTATTCGGGTGTTTCATAGGAAGCTGTAACTGCTTCCACACCCGGTACCTGTAAAATGGCATCCTTTATATGCTGAAAACCGGTCAGCATCTTTCCGCCTATAGGCAATACCACAATATGGTCCTTGTCATAACCCAGGTTCTTTGTTTGCATATAATTCATCTGCTGCAAAATGATGACCGTGTAAATGATCAGGAAAATGGAGATACCAAACTGTACAACGACCAGGCTTTTCCGAAGCATATTGTTTCCGCCGGTAAAAGTGAATCCCTTTTTAAGTACCCCCATGATCTGTGTGCCAGACAGGACCAGTGCAGGATAAAGCCCTGCAAAAAATCCCACCAGTATACAGAACACCAATAATGCAATGATTGGCATGGGTTGCAACAACACATCTGTTGTAAACTGTTTTCCGGTAACCAGGTTGAAATAGGGTATTAAAAATATACCCAGCAAAAATGCAAGTATTGCCGCTGTAAAAGTGATCACTGATGACTCGCCGATGAACTGCATAAATACCTGTTTCCTGGAAGCACCCATCACTTTTCGTATGCCTATCTCACCACTGCGGCCAACTGATTGCGCTGTAGCAAGATTTGTATAATTGGCACAGGCTATGATCAGTATCAACAGGGCTATCACCAAAAACATATAGATATAGGTAATGCTGCCATTGGGTTCAAAACCGGCGAGTGAAGAATATAAATGCACTTTGGTGAGTGGCTCCAGGTGATAAGCCAGGTAATTATTGCCATCCAGGCGGGCTTCTTTTCTTACTGCATCAGTTTTCATGTAATTGTTGATCTGCTGCTGCAGACCTGCAATGCTGTTTTTATCCTTCAGTAAAAAATAAGTTACCCAGTTTGCATTCCACCAGGTTTCTTCCTTAACACCATTAGATACATTCAGGAACTGTGTTACAAAATCAAATTTAAGCTGCGAGTTTTGCGGTGCATCCTCACATACCGCAGAAACAGTCATATCCCTTCCGATAACATTAAGTGTTTTATTGACCGCATTTTCATTCCCGAAATATTTCCTGGCCATTGTTTTAGTCAGCACGATCTTATCTGGCGCATCCAGGGCTGTAGCTGCATTGCCCTCAACCAGCTTAAATGAAAACACGGTAAAGAAAGGATCATCGGCAAAAAGTATACGGGGTTCGTCAAAAACCTTATCTCCCTGTTTTACCACACTGCTGCTGATAAAGGTGCGCACATACTCTTCAATTGCCGGGAAAGTCCTTTTGAATTGGGGGCCAACTTTTGTACCTGTACTGGCAACGGTATTTACAGTTCCGGAATGGCTATACTCCATGGTGGCACGCACTATCCGGCCGGCATTTGCATTGAATTTATCGTAACTGAGTTCATGATTGATGTACACACCAATCAACAGGCAGGCAGCAAGCCCAACAGTCAATCCAAATATATTGATTGCAGAGTAAAGTTTATTTTTACGCAGGTTACGAAAAGCAGTTCTTACATAATTTTTAAACATGGCTTCAGTTTTATTCTGTTCTTAATGATTTCACCGGGTTTGCATTGGCTGCCCTGATCGCCTGGAAACTGATGGTAACAAATGCGATCACCGCAGCTATGATCCCGGCCAGTACAAAAACCCACCAGCCGATATGAATGCGGTAGGCAAAATCCTGCAGCCAGGTATGCATCACATACCAGGCCAGCGGCGATGCGATCACAATGGCTATTACAACCAGTTTTAAAAAGTCTTTCGACAACAGGGCAACAATACCTGCAACACTTGCCCCCAGTACCTTACGTACACCTATTTCCTTGATGCGCTGTTCTGCACTGAATGTGGCCAGGCCAAAAAGCCCGAGGCAGCAGATGAGGATGGCTATACCGGTAAAGTATCCAACAATAGATGATAAACGGGCATCAGCATCATAATTCTTTTGAAAATCATCATCCAGGAAACTGTATTCAAATGGCTCATTCGGATTTAATGTATGCCAGCTGGATTCAATGGATCTTAATAGAGCACCCAGGTCACCGGGCCCGGCATGGATCAGCATATAGTTGAACTGGTTGCTGGTATTGTTAAGCTGGTAACCATATGGTGTTATGGGCAGGTGAAGGTCTTCGAAATGAAAATCCTTTACCACACCAACTATTTCAAAATTATAATTGGTGCCCTGGTAATCGAAATACACTTTTTTATTTACCGCATCCTGCGGGGATGCAAAACCGAATTCCTTAATGGCCGTTTCATTCAAAACGATACGGAAACTGGTATCGCCGGGAAAATCGGCTGAAAATACCCGCCCGGTAACCGGTTTGATCTTCAATGTATTGAGATAGCCTGCATCAACCCAGTTCATGCGCACCCTTTTTGCATCGGCCATGGTCTGGCCTTCCTTATACATCAGGTTATCACTGGGGTTAAAAATGCCCGGGTTGTAAAGGGATGCCCCAACACCCAGAACCTGGGTCTGTTTAGATAATTCATTTTTAAAGGAAGCATACATGTTTTTTGCCACCCCGCTGCGCAGGGGAATAATGATCTGCCTGTCTTTTTCAAATCCAAGGTCTGCAGAACGCAGAAATTTCATTTGCCTTGAGATGACCACGGAAGCTATGATCAGTGCTACAGAAATAACAAACTGAAAAACAACCAATCCCTTTCTCAAGGATACTGCTGCAAGCGAATTGGTTAGTTTCCCCTTCAGCACTGCAATGGGTTTAAAGGAAGACAGGTAAAATGCCGGATAACTTCCTGCAATTAAACCTGTGATCACTGAAAGCAAAAAGAATGCGGCAATGGCCAGGCTGTTATCTGAAAAGGACAATGAAAGATGTTTCCCGGATACTGAATTAAAAGCAGGCAACAATACCAGGGTTAATACAAATGCAAATACAAAAGCCAGTAAACTCATGAACACAGACTCGCCCAGGAACTGTCGTACCAATGCACCCTTCTCAGCCCCCAGCACTTTACGGATCCCGACTTCAGCACTGCGCTTGGAAGAACGTGCAGTGGAGAGGTTCATGAAATTGATACAGGCAATGAGCAAAGTAAATAAACCAATGGAGGCAAGGATATATAATTACGTCATGCTGCCCGGTGGCGTAACATTGCTGGTGAGCCCCGAACGCAGGTGAATGTCTTTCAGTGCCGTTAAAAACTGTTTTTTATCAAAACCCTGTGCTTTCAGGTCCTTGCCTGCGTATTTATCGATAAAGGCAGGGAATTTTGCAACAAGGTTTTTAATATTACTGCCTGGCTTAACCTGCAGGTAGCTGAAAAACATATTGTTGTTGGCAAAGTTGTTGCCATTCTCCCTGATATATGTTTCCATATCGCCGCCTTTCATTGATAAAAAGAACCTGGCATCGATATGTGAGGGTTGCTCATTGGGTTTAAACACACCTGTTACCAGGAAATCATGATCCCCGTTTGAACTGCTGCTGATATGTATCAATTTGTTTAAGGCAGGTTGTTTTCCGAATAACTTTTCAGCTATTTCTTCCGAGAGCACAACGGTATTGGGAGCATTGAGTGCTGTTGCCGGATTGCCTTCTGTAAATGTATAGGTAAACATCCTGAAGAAAGTGGAATCGGCGAGATATCCCTTTGTTTCATAAAATGATTTGGCTTCACCATGCTGTTCCTTGTATTGCAGCAATGTTTTATCTTCTGCAAAAAGTCCCATCAGTCTTGTTGATTGTTCCACTTCCGGAAATTCCTGTTGCATGGTCATCGCCAGGGGCGCAGGTGTATTTGGCATTTTTGTTTCCTTACCCTGCTGAATAAAAGTGGTACCTACCTGGTAAATATGATCGCCATGCTGCTGGTACCTGTCGTAACTGAGTTCATTGATGATATACAGGGTTATGAGCATACAACTGGCCAGTCCTACCGACAGTCCAAAAATATTGATGAAAGAAAAAACCTTGTTCCTTTTCAGGTTATTCCAGGCGATCTTAAAATAATTCTTTATCATGGTATGCTTTTATTCGGTTCGTAATGACTTTACGGGGTTTGCAACAGCCGCCCTGATGGCCTGGAAACTTACCGTTAATAAAGTAATAACAAGTGCAGCCAGTGCAGCCAATACAAAAACCTGCCAGCTTATTTCTATTCTGTAATCGTAATTGGTAAGCCAGTTATCCAGGTAATACCAGGCTACCGGTGCATCTATAATGCAGGAAAGAAGGACCAACACAAAAAATTCACTTGAAAGTAAACGCCATAAATTTACAACGCTTGCGCCAAGCACTTTGCGGATACCGATTTCCTTCGTACGTTGTTCGGCAACAAAACTTGCCATACCAAATAAACCCAGGCAGGAAATAAAAATGGCGAGGATGGCAAAATAAGAAGCAAGTTTTCCCACACGTACTTCTGCCCTGAACTTATTTCCAAATTCTTCATCAACGAAATCATAATCAAATGGAACACCTGGTGTATATTTTTTAAAAATCTGTTCAATGCCGGTTAATGATTGTTTTACATTTTCCTGCGGATCCAGTTTCAGGATCAGGTTATACATGTCTTCATACTTGCCGATATGGTATACAGTAGGACGTACCGGGTAAAACGGCGATTCCTGCATAATGTCATTAACTATACCAATGATGGTAAATGGTTTTTCATCCCATTTCAGCACTGCGCCAACCGGGTCTTTAAAACCTAAAAACTTAGCTGCCGATTCATTAATGATAAAGGCTGAAGAGTCTGTTGCAAAATCCCTTGAGAAATCACGGCCTGCTTTAATTTTCCAATTTACTGCTTTTCCAAATTCATAAGTCACGCAATTGTTGGGGAAATCCACAGCCAGATTGGGGTCTTTGCCTTCCCATTCAAAGCCGCCATTTGTATTCCATACCTGTGTTAAAGGGCTGTTGGATGCTGCCATTTCTTCAACAGTACCTGAATTTTTTAATTCGGTTCTTACCGTTTCAAAATGATCCTGTATTTCCTTTTCCAAACTCAGGTTGATCAAACCATTCCGGGTATAACCGATAGGCCTGTTTTTAGCATGCTGGATCTGCTGGTAAACTATGATCGTTCCTATGATCAGCATAATGGAAACAGTAAATTGCATTACTACCAGGATCTTACGGGGAACAGAGGCAAACCTGCCCACACGATAAGTTCCTTTCAAAACTTTCAAAGGCTGGAAAGAAGAAAGATAAAGAGCAGGGTAACTTCCGGAAAGCAATCCTGTAATTAAAATAAATACAAGGCTAAAAAGCCAAAACTCCGGGCTGGTCCAGGCGATCCCGATCTTTTTACCGGCAACATCATTAAACAAAGGCAATAACAAGACTACTAAAAGCAATGACAATACAAAAGACAATAACACCACTACATAAGATTCTGCAAAAAATTGCTTTACCAATTGCCAGCGTAAAGAGCCTAATGTTTTGCGGATGCCAACTTCCTTGGCCCGTTTTTCACTTCGTGCAGTGGCAAGATTCATAAAATTTATGCAGGCGAGCAAGAGTACAAAAATGCCGATGATGCCAAACATCCAGACATATTGAATGTTCCCACCTGTATTCACACCATTCTTAAATTGGTTATTCAAATTCCATTTGCTCATGGGCTGCAGAAAAACCACCCATTGATATTTCGTTTCTTCCTTTGTTACATTATCCAATTTTGCATTTTTTATCGCTGCAGAAACCTTTGCCATATCAGCATTGTCTGCGATCTGTACAAATGTTTGCGAGAAATTACTTCCCCAGGGTTCTTTAATTTGTTTAGCCCATGGGTTCTGGATCAACCACAATTCCCAGGGCATCATGATTTTTATCTGACTGAAAGAAGTATTATCAGGCAGGTCCTCGTAAACACCGGTTACCTTTACATCATGGGTCCTGTCAAATTTTATTACTTTATTGATGGGGTCTTCTTTACCAAAGACGGATTCGGCAGCTGATGCTGAAAGCATGATGGAATAAGGATCCTTCAATCCAGCCCTTGATCCCTTCAGCATTTTCAGGGTAAGCATTTCGGGAGCTTCCGGTTCAAAATAGTTTCCTGTTTTGGAAATATTTTTATCGCCTACAGTTAGTAAATGACTGCCGGTCCAGGATGACTGAACCACATATTTAAAATTGCTTCCGTATTTACTCCGCAACTCAGTCCCCATCACAGCGGGCATGGACACCTGTGTTTCTACCTTGCCATTGAAGTTTGCATGCTGCATCACCTGTGCGATACGGTCATAATTCTTATGATATTTGTCAAAACTAAGTTCATCATATACCCATAAACCGATCAGTATAGCTACAGCCATACCAACAGCAAGCCCGCCAATATTAATTGCACTGTAACCTTTACTCCTCCACAGGTTTCGAAATGCTATTTTTAAATAATTTTTAATCATGGCATACTTTTATTCGGTTCTTAATGAATTTACAGGGTTAGCCATTGCAGCCCTGAAAGCCTGCATACTTACGGTTGCCAATGCGATCAGCAGGGCCGATAAACCGGCTGCCACAAAAACCCAGGCACTGATATTCACGCGGTATTCATAATCCTTCAGCCAGTTGTGCATGGCCCACCAGGCAACCGGGAATGCCAATATGGATGCAATGAGCACGAGCAGGAGGAAATCCTTTGACAACATGGCAACCAGGTTACCGGCTGATGCCCCCAGCACTTTACGGATACCGATCTCCTTGGTGCGCTGTTCAGCCATAAATGTAACCAGGCCAAACAACCCCAAACAGGCGATCAATATGGCCAGCACGGCAAATACTACAGCGAGTGTTCCTGCCCGTTGCTCATTGCGGTACATGTCGTTGAATGAATCATTCATGAAACGGTAACTGAAAGGCATACCCGGAGCAAGCGTCTTCCATTTACTTTCGATCTGTGGTATAATATCCTTTACACTGCCGGCCGATACTTTGAAAGAAGCCAACCCGGTGCTCTTCCCTAGGAAGAAGCACAACGGTCCCGATTTTTTGCGCAGGGATTCATAATGAAAATCCTTAACCACACCAATGATCTGAACCGGGATAAGTGCGCCGTCGCCGGGAATACTGCTGGGTGAATAGATCATCCTGCCTACCGGGTCTTCATATCCCAGCATTTTTGCAGTGGTCTCGGTGATGATCATGGCGGCCGAATCAGAACCGTAGTCTTTTGAGAAATTCCTGCCCTGCACTATTTCCATACCCATCGTTTTGAAATAGTCATAGTCGATCCTCCAGGTCTGCATATCCATTCCGTTACCGGTATTCATTACCGCCTCCTTTGAATATGTATTGTCGTTTCTTGATGAATTGGTTACCGGCAGAAATGAGCTGAGTGTTCCGCTGCTCACCCCCCTGATGGCCAGTACATCCTGTTTGAATGCCTGTGCATTATTTCCAAGTGCATAGGCCCCGTCGATGATCAATACCTGGTCTTTGTTGAACCCCAGTTTTTTGTTCCGGATATAATTGAGCTGGCTGTACACGATAATGGTTCCTATGATGAGCATGATGGATGTGGCGAACTGGAATACCACCAATGCATTCCTGAACTGGCTTTTTTTAAATCCTGAATTCGGGTTACCCTTCAGCACAACAATGGGCATGAATTTCGAGAGGTAAAGTGCCGGGTAACTGCCTGCAAGCAACCCGACTACAAATGGAAGCAGGATAAGGAAAGGCAGTATGTGAATTCCCAGCAGGTCCTTTACAGAAAGTGATTTTGCAGCTACATCGTTGAACAGCGGCAATACCAGGTAGGCGATCGCGATGGCAAAGATGAGTGCAATAGCAGCGGTAATGGTTGATTCGACAAGGAACTGCCCGATCAATGTACGTCTTTCTGTCCCCAGCACTTTTCGTATACCCACTTCCTTTGCCCTTTTGGCGCTGCGTGCCGTACTCAGGTTCATGAAATTGATACAGGCAAGAATGAGAATAAACAGGGCAACCGCTGAAAAAATGTAGACGTACTGGATATTGCCGGACGGTGTGATCTCGAAAGTAAAATCACTGTGCAGGTGAATATCAGTAAGCGGTATCAGCGTATAATCGAGTTTGTTACCTGCCTTCCGGAAATCATCCATGCTGCTGATCTTGATGAACTGCTGTGCAAATGGCAGCACATATTTATCCGTATATTCCCCGAATTTCTTTTCAAAATCCCGGTGATCTGTACCGGGCTTCAACAGCAGGTAGGTAATGAAGTTATGACTGGTAAGCTGCCCCCACCGGTAGTCCACATTCTTCATGGAAAAAAGGAACTCAAAATTAAAATGTGTTTCTTTGGGGATATCCCTGATCACTGCAGTTATTTTATACGGGGTATTGGTATTGCCTTCCTTCACTTCTATGATCTTATCCATCACCTGCACATCACCATAATATTTTTTTGCGGCAGATTCCGTGATCACAACCGTATTGGGCTCATGCAAAGCTGTTTTGGTATCCCCCTGGATCGCGGGTAATTGAAAAACAGAAAAGAAGGTAGAATCAGCATGAACCACCCTGGATTCGGTGATGTATTCATTTCCTTTCCTGATCAGTTTTGCACCTGCATTGGTGTACAGCCTGGTATATTCCTCAACCTGGGGATAATCTTTTTTGAGCAGCCCGCCCATCATGTCAGAGGTTTGGGTCATGTGCAGGTCGGCCCCGCCGAAACGGATGTCGGAATTGATCCGGTAGATCCGTTCTGCATTTTTGAAATGCCTGTCATAGCTCAGCTCATCGGTTACATACAGGGTGATGAGCAAACAACTGGCCAGCCCTACCGCAAGCCCGAAAATATTAATGGCGCTGTAACCTTTATTTTTCCAAAGGTTGCGAAATGCGATCTTAAAATAATTTTTGATCATGGCTATACTTTAATTGGTTCCTGTTTTTTCATGGCGTTGATAAAACCGGCAAAGTGTTCAAAGCCGGTTTTACAACATGATATTTTCTATCACGGCCTGGCCATCGAGCATGCGGATGAACCGGTGGCTGTACCGGGCATCGTGTTCAGAGTGGGTGACCATAACAACGGTGGTTCCCTTTTCATTCAGGTCGGTGAGGAGCTGCATCACTTCATTTCCATTGGATGAGTCCAGGTTACCCGTAGGTTCATCCGCTAAAATAAGTTTGGGGTTATTTACAACGGCCCTGGCTACGGCTACGCGTTGCTGTTGACCACCCGAAAGCTGCTGCGGGTAATGATTACGGCGATGCATGATCTGCATCTTATCCAGCACTTCTTCCACACGCTTCTTTCTTTCCCCGGCTTTTATGCCGGTATAGATCAATGGCAGTTCCACATTTTCAAAAACGGTCAGTTCATCGATCAGGTTAAAACTCTGGAATACAAACCCGATGTTGCGTTTACGCAGGTCGGCCCTTTTGCGTTCATTGAACCGGGCAACTTCTATCCCGTTAAAGACAAAACTGCCTGCATCGGCATCATCCAGCAAACCCAGGATATTCAGCAAGGTGGATTTGCCGCAACCGGATGGCCCCATAATGGCTACAAATTCTCCCTCTTTTACCTCGATGGAAAGTTTATTCAATGCAACAGTCTCCACTTCTTCAGTGCGGTAGATCTTTTCTAATTCAGAAATCTTTATCATGGTTATCTTTTAAATTTTAAAGAATATATTCAATTAATGTATAAGCGGGTTTACCAGTAAGAAGAGGGACGGGTCATTTTCTTCAATGCGGTCAGTTCCCTCAGTTTTTATTTCCTTTTTCAGAATGGTTTTACAGGCTGCGGTCTTTGTACCACAGGCTTTTAAACTGCCGTTATTGACGGTATTTAAAAACAGGCCGGCAATAAAAATGATCAACAGTACCATAAAATGCTTTCTCATAGCTGCAATATTTATTGATGAATGAAGTTGTTCTATTCTTTTTTTAAGACCAGCTCCTGCATATTCCCGTAATTCTCATAACTGGATGTAACCACTTTATCGCCCGGCTTCAGCCCCTGGATCACTTCATAGTAATCGGGGTTTTGCCGGCCCAGCTGGATATCGATCCTGTAAGCGACCTGGCCATTTTCCGACAATTTGAAAATCCAGTTGCCCCCGGTTTGCTGGTAAAACCCACCCTTGGGCAGCAGCAGGGCCGTTGTTTCATCACTCAGTGCCAGTCTTATTTGCAAGGTCTGGCCACGGCGTATCCCCTGGGGTATCGAATCATTGAATTGCATATCTACCTGGAACCGCCCGTTGGTAACCTGTGTAAACACTTTCTTAATGGTAAGCCGGTAAGATTTACCGGCAACAGAGGCTTCACCCATCAGCCCGATGAAGATCCTTGAAATATAATGTTCATCAATATCCACCCTTACTTTAAACCCGCTCATCACATCGATCTGCCCCAAACGTTCGCCCTTGTTTTTTGACTGGCCGATCTCTGCATCCAAAGAGGTTAACTGTCCGTCAACTGGTGCCCTTACGATCAGGTCGCCCACTTTTTTCCGCATGACCTGCAACGCATTTTGTGTACGTGCAAAAGATTGTCTTGCCTGGTCCTGTTCTTCCCGGGTTGAAATGGTATCTTTTTTCAACACCTCGTCGGCCAGTTTTTTCTTTTGTACCTGGTAATTGTAATTGTTCTCCGACTGCTTAAATTCCTGTGAACCGATAACTTTCTGATCGTGGAGTTTTTTGTTCAGTTTATAAATGCGTTCTGCTTCCTTCAGTGAATTGTCTACATCGGTAAGCTGGTTCAATTTGCCGATCGTATTTTGTTGCGCTGCATTGCGTGAAATCTGCATCTGCGTAAGCAGGTTAAAAACAGAGGTCTCCTGGTTCACCAGGCTTAATTCAAGATCGGTATTGCTGAGCCGAAGGATGGGCTGGTCTTTTTTCATAATGGCGCCATCCTCAACAAATTTTTCTTCTACCCGGCCACCTTCCAGTGCATCCAGGTAGATCGTAGTGATGGGAAGCACTACCCCATTAACCGGGATGAATTCCTGGAAACTGCCCTGCTTTACCTCACTGATGGTAATGCGGTCTGTGTTTACATTCAGCCTTGACTTACCGGAAGTAAAATACCAGCTTGCAAAAATGAGCGCCAGCACAACTGCAATTCCTCCAATAAGCATGACCCGCTTTTTACTCCAGCCTTTTTTTTCAATTACCCTGTCCATATCCTTTTGATTATTTTGTCTTTTCACTTGTTTTAAAGCTCCGCATATATATGTCTTCCTCTTGCCCGGTTTCAATATACAAAGCTGTGCCAGAAGCTACTCAATTGATTATCAATGCCTAAGAAGAAAATCCCCAATTGATCTGTACGTTATTGATACAGCAAGTGTTCGTTTTTGATACAGTTTTCAAACCGGACTATTTTGTTCGATTTTTAAAAATACCTTCTTTGTACCCTTGCTTTTTGGCGGCGCTGGATATACCACAGGTTGGCCGTGCTTAAAACCCGGTTCCTGTATTTTGAATACCCGGTTGCCAGCACTTCTTTTACTTCGGTTGTGAGGTTTATAACACTTTCCTGGCTGAGTGGTGTTAATAAACGGTTTGTTCTGATTTTCATGGCTTTGTTTTTATACTTTACAAAAAATGTTTTTCAATTTCTCATTATACAAAGCTGTGCCAAAATCTAAATGCCTGTTTTTCAATACGCTGAAAATTTTTGCCTGTCGATAACTGTTCGGTTTTGATACAACCGGTATCCGTTTTTGATACAATGCTGTACCGCTTAAATTTTTTTTAAGTGAATAGACACTAAATGTTTTTAATTATGGTATACTTGTGGGAGATTAATAAACCGTGATCATGAATTTAAAAAATGCAAACATATTGGTCATTGATGATGATACGGATGTTCTCACGGCTGTGAAGTTGTTGCTGAAGACGGAAGCAAAGGAGGTGGTTACAGAAAAAAATCCCGAGCTGCTTCATTCATTACTGGCATCAAAAAAGTTCGACATTGTGTTGCTCGATATGAATTTTAAAAGCAGCATCAACACCGGCAATGAAGGTATTTTCTGGCTGAAAAAAATAAAAGAACTGGATGAGCACCTTTCGGTGATCATGATCACGGCATATGGCGATATAGATCTTGCCGTACGTTCGTTGAAAGAAGGTGCAGCTGATTTTATTGTAAAGCCATGGCACAATGAAAAACTCCTGGAAGCCATCAAAGGAATATTAAAGTCGAAAGGAAAACCGGCTGCTGATTTACCCGTTAACCAGGCTTCAGCACTTGGCCCCGAAATGATCGGCGATTCGGATGTGATGAAAGATATATTCTTCAAGATCGGGAAAATTGCACCAACAGATGCCAACATTTTTATCCTGGGTGAGAACGGAACCGGGAAAGACCTGATCGCCAAAGCCATTCACGAACATTCCCTGTGGGCAGATAAACGATTTGTAAAAGTGGATGTGGGTGCATTGACGGAATCGCCTTTCGAACGCGATCTGTTCGGGCATACCAAAGGTTCCTTTACGGATGCGGCCGAAGGAAGGGCAGGCAGGTTTGAAGCAGCCAATGGCGGCACTTTATTTTTAGATGAGATCGG
>CAZBIK010000034.1:15491-17143 GCA_964491955.1 uncultured Ferruginibacter sp. | reverse complement strand
TTCAGGCCAAACTTGTGAAATGCATTGTTGACAAAGATACAAAATTGCTTTCATGATTAAAGTCAAAAGGAGTAAGATACAAAAACAAATGGCCCTGGAAGAATATTGGTGATGATTATATCATATACTTTCAAAAAAAGTACTCAAATCCTTTGTTAAGTAAATATATAATTGAACCACATAGAAACATAGGAAACAATAGGAAGAAACACATAGAATACATTCAATGTTAAATTCGGAAATTTTTGAAACTAATAAAACCAATGGCATGTCCGTGAATTAGCATAAAAGTCTTTTAAGCATATGCTCTTTTTCTATTTTCAAAAACTGCAGGAAAATTACACTTACAGCATTTTTTTAAGAGTAGAGTTACAAATGTTGAAGCTACAGTAGTACAACTGTTCAATATAGCTGCTTCCCGAAATCGGGCTGTATTCGATTTCGGGGCTCCTCCTGAGCGGAGTCGAAGGATTTGGTTCTTTTTTGGAGAAGCAAAAAAGAACAATAAAAAATAAAGTGATTGTCGTAATAAGTAACCATTGATATTGAAACTCTTAGAAACATATTAAACTACAGAAAGTAAAACAACATTTAAAATATCAGAGATGCAGGCTTGTTTTTTTGTTTCAATAACTGCTGTACTTTGGCATGGTATCTTTCAACCACCTTTTCCTGGAAATTCTTTGGATCAGGTTTTGAGAAGTGCCGGCCGGCAACCATGCCCATACAGATTCCATTGCTGTTTAACCGGCGCCTGGCCGCTTTCTTTTGCCAGCGCCTGGCGGTAATATGCATCAGCCAGTTATCGATCCTGTTGCCTATCCGGCCATTTAACATTTTCTCAATAAACTTCCGGATCAATCCCGGTTGTATTTCCGGGGTACCTGCAGATGCAAAAGGATGAGCCGGGAAATATTCTTTTATCCAGTCGTTACCTGCAATAAATTCATCCAGGCTGCTCCTGCCATGCATGGGAACCAGGGTAACGATTTCCATGGCAGTAAAAATATTCTTCTCTTCAATTTCAGGCACGGCTTCATCCACGTAATAGTTCATGCAATACCAGTGCTGACGGCCTGTTAAAAAGGTCAGTTTTTTATAGAGGTGCATAAAGGTCCTGGCGATCCACAACCTGTTGGCTGCTGTAACAATAAAAAAATCGATATCGGTTTTTTCATTGGCGAAATTTTTAGATAATGAGCCTGAAACTGCGATCCCTTTCACATAAGGGAATGCAGCAAGAAGCC
The DNA here is from genome assembly GCA_964491955.1 of uncultured Ferruginibacter sp. Lineage (GTDB taxonomy): Bacteria > Bacteroidota > Bacteroidia > Chitinophagales > Chitinophagaceae > Ferruginibacter. Next base: position 15,896 of record CAZBIK010000034.1, on the reverse strand, counting down.
TTGCCACCTTGCCCGCAATTTTCATTTGTGAAATGGCCAGGGCATTTCCCTTTCTTCTTCTTTGTACAATGGAAAGGTCATTTTTGAGGGAATAGAATTCATCAAACCTGAAAACCGATCTTTCATTGATCAGTATGGCCAACGCCTCTTCTATACCCGCATGGTTAATATTTTCAGGGTGAAAAAGGAATATCTCTTCCTTTGTCAATGGGTAATGGAACATTTCGAAATACCCGAGTGTGTTCAATATGTTTTGTCCGGTTGGCATTAGTCCCATACCATTTCAGTGATCTCCTGCCGGTAAAGCTGTTTTAGTTTACTGTATTTTAAAAAACTCTGGTGTGCACATTGTTGGGCAATTACAAAACCTGTATACCCATTTAAAAATCCCAGCCGCAAAAAATA
>CAZBIK010000034.1:0-15391 GCA_964491955.1 uncultured Ferruginibacter sp. | reverse complement strand
TGCTTTTTGGCCTGCAATATTGAAACGGATAAGGTTTCACTCAATGCTTCATCGGCATCCAGCAGCAGCACATAATCATTCGCAGCCAGGCTTATTGCCCGGTTCTTTTGTTTGATATAACCTTCAAATGATGCCTGTTTTACGGTTGCACCCAACGCAACGGCTATTTCCACTGTTTTATCATCCGAATACGAATCCAGCACAATGACCTCATCGGCAACCTGGCTTACAGATGAAATACATCTTGCAATATTTTTTTCTTCATTATACGTGATGATTACTACTGAAAGTGCCTGCATCGGATCTGTTGTTTTCGTATATTTTAAACGTAATTTAATTACCCGGGGTTGCCAGTCAGGCTGCCTCTTTGTTTGTTAAAAACTGCCGGGGCATGCTTTATTTCTACTGGTGCCGGTTTTTGCTGTAATAAAAAATAAGAAAAGAAAAAGCTGTAAAAAAAGATGCCTTTATTAAGGTCCAGCAAATTCTCGGAAACAGAAACGATTGCAATAAGCAGGATAAAACTTACAAACAACAGGTCCTGTTTCCGGATCGCTGAACTGATCCCATAATATAGAATATAAAGGAACAGGGCCAGGCCGATCATACCTGTTCTGAGTAAAAGGCCCAGGTATTGACTATGCGTATTGAACTCATGCAAATAAGAATTATAAAGACCTTTTTCGAAATACTTTTCCTTGAGCATTTCTTTTTCCGAGCCAGTGCCATAACCAATTATGGGCGATTTTTTTTTAAATTCCAGGGTCGCATCCCACCTGGCCATTCTTGGTTCTGAATTTTAAATGATGTTCACATTGCCCGTCAGGTCATTTTTTAATTCATGGATATACCTTTCCTTAAATGAATCCATACTGCTGATCAGGATCAGTGAACCCGCAGAGATACAGGTGGCTGTTAAAAGAAAAATGACCCGTTTTCTCCCTTTAAAAAGAAAAAAGGGAAAAACGAAGTTTATAATTACCAGGAATGCGATAAACACAGCCCGGGATGAAAGCTGCATCATACCGGCAAATAAAATAACAGCAGCAATACCGTACACCCATTGCAGCTTTTTGTGGGGTACCTTAAAAATCAAAAAAAGAAAAATCAACAATGAAAAGGCGGTATAGACCGATAAATAAGTTGCATGTATCTCAATGGGCAATGAAAAATTATGGTTCATGAACATCAATGTAAACAGCGAGGACAGTGGCAGTTTAAAATAATAAATCGTACGGATGGCATCGGCATACAGGTACAATACGGTTATGGCACATCCCCATCCAAATATTTGCAGCAGGCGCCACCTGTATTTTTCCAGGTCAAGTTTTGTCAGCACAAACAATACCGGGAAAATGATGATGGCCAGTTGCCTGGTTAGTATATTAATTCCTTCGGCCTTGTCCGGGCTGTACAAAATGGCAATCAAAGCAAGCACGTAAATGGAAATAAGTAACAACACCGGTTTACTCACCAGCATTTCCAGGTTGTTACGCCGGGCATGCAGCAACGTATGTATACCGAAGCTGGCCAGGATCAACTGGCTGTAAAAAAAATCATAGGGCAGCGCAACCAGGAAGGCGGCCAGGTGGTAATAACTGATCCTGTTTTCAGTGTTATCGTTGATCAAAAAATAATGTTTCATTTTTTTGACCGGTTATAACAATCAATAATGAACTCCTCGTACATGTTAACGATATTGGGCCAGTTATACTGCTCTTCGATCTTTACAAAATTATTTTCCACCATCCTGGCGCTTTCCTTATGCCCGTTGCTTTTTACCACGAGTTGCAACACATCGGCTGCCGTTTTAAAATAATAGGCATCCCATTTTAAAACAGCCCGGTTGAATTCATTGTCGTGTGCCACAATGATCGACCCGTTTGCCATGGCTTCGAGCAACGAAGGATTGGTGCCGCCAACGGTATGGCCATGAAAATAAAGTTTGCAATAAGCCCGGAGCGTATTGGTGATCCCGGCATCAAAAATGGCGCCCAGGAAACTGATCCGTTCATCCCCGCCATATTTTTCAAACATTTGTTTTCCGTAAGAGTTATGGTAGTTACCGATCACAATGAATTTCTTTTCCGAATTGCTTTGATGAAAACCGCTCAATATCATATCAATATTGTTCTCCGGTTCCATCCGCGCCATCAGCATATGATAACCCGACCTGGTAACCCCGTATTTTGCCAGCACCGCTTCATTCTTACTGCCGGATATTTCTGCACCATAGGGTATATATTTACTGTCCACATGGTATTTATGATCTACATAGTTCTTGATAACGGTAGAGTCAGCGATAAAATACTGGCTGTATTTCACCGCCAGCTTTTCTGCATATTTCAGGAACCGTTGTACCGGTTTCGAATACTTGGCCCGCTGCCATTCCATACCATCCATATTGGAAATGATGACAGAATTTTTGGGGAATAACCTGCCCCATACCGAACTGCTGGTGTATCCCAGGAACAAAAGCACATCAAACTTGTTCTTGCGGGCATGCATGATGCAGTTAAAATCATACACGAACTGCCCGGCAGTACCGATGGCATTTTCAGCATCATAACAATGTATGAGTTTTACCCCATTCCATTCTTTCTCGCGGCAGGGATGATTGTGCGAATTATACACCGACACATCGTGGCCCTTGTTCAGCAGGCCAACAGCCAGGTATTGGGCCATTTGTTCAAAGCCCCCGTAATAATTGGGTATTCCCCTTGATCCGATGATCGCAATTTTTAAAGGTATCATTGGTTGATATATTTTTTATAAACAGATAACAGTTTCCCGGCTGTTTTTTGCCATGTATAATTGGCAAAGACCTTTGCCTGCAGTTCGCCGTTACTGTTGGATGCAACAGCCAGGTTTACCGCCCGGAAAATGGTTTCGGGCCTGGCCGGATCACAGTAAAAAGCAGTATCGCCAAAATAAGACCCTGCATAGCCCTGGTCCGATATCACAACACGGCATCCCATAGCTGCAGCTTCCAGAGAAGAAAGGCCGCAAACCTCAAACCAGCTTGGCAATACATGTACTTTGGCGCTGGCATAATACTCAACCAGTTGTTCCTGCGGTAAATGACTGATAAATGAAATGTTTTCAGCAGCGATGGCTTTGCACTGCCGGTAATATTTTTTTTGTCCCGGTGCGGCATCACCGATCAGCAATAGATGGTAAGCGGTATTGTTCAATGCCCTGATCAGGTTGTACTGGTTTTTAATGCCTTCAATACGTGCCACGCAAAGCACCAGGTTCTTATCTTTTATTAATGACCGTTGATCTTGAAATAAGCGGGAATTAACACCATTATAAACGATAACAAATGGTGGCATTATGTTGTATTTTTTAACCAGGTCCCTGTATTCATCAACAGACTGAACAAGTACTGTTTCTGTCTTTAGTAAAATTTCCCGGATACTGCGCCGCTGGCCTTTCCATAAATAGGATAAACTCACCAGGCTGTCGCGATTCAACAAACAGCGGTAAACGGTTTTTACATATTCTATCCCATCGGCTGGCAATAACTTAAATAATTTTCCTGCCAGCCCGCCACGCTGCTGTTTATCATAGACTGCATAGTTTACCAGTATGGTAGAAACCACAAAGGGCTTACCTGATCTTTTAATATGCACTAAAATATCTGCCGGGCGGATGATATTAAAAAAATGCAGGAGGTCATACCCGGAATAATTTATTTTTTCATTGGCTTTTTTTATATCCACTTCAACCCCGGCATTATGTAGCTCACGGGCAGTTTCCTCCACCTGGATGGTATCGCCGCCCTTAACCGTAAACAAAGTTGACCGTACTATGAACAACAGCTTCATTGGCTAAATTTTATTGAGCTTTTTTTTATACAACCAGTTAATGAATTCCTTTGGAAAGTAACTCAGGGCCATGATGGCATAGCTGTCTAACCGTGCCGGGTGAATGCGGATGGCCTTGCGTAAAAAGTTTCTTGCTTTTTGGGGTTGATGATTATCCCATAAATATTTTTTTCCCAGCAATGAATAATAGGAACCTTCCTTTATCCTGGGATTGTTTTGCTTATTTAAAATGCCCAACAGGTCTTTTCCCTCTGCTTCTGTGATTTTGCCCCTGAGGATAGATCCGGATTTAATTTCATGAAAGCGTTTGGTGCGCCATTTTTCATCAATGCTGATCGATTCCGGATTTAAACGTACCAGCAATAATATTTGCGATAGATTACATGCCTTGCCCAGTTTAATGACCTTTGACCATAACAGGTGATCCTGGAAAGAATAGGCATGCGTATCATATCCCCCCGCCTGCATTATGGGCTCTTTCCGGAAAAGCACAGCCGAATGTATAAAAGGGCATTTGCTTATGGTCAGCTCCCGTATCTCTTCATCGGTATGGGCAGGCATCCTGCATGTAAAGACATAATTTTCATTCATGTCGATGTAGTCTGCATCAGAACCAACAATGATATAACCGGGATTGGCCTGTAAAAAATCATATTGAACCTTTAAGCGTTCGGGCATACAGATATCATCGGCATCAAAACGGGCAATGAGGCCTGCAATGGCATTCAGCAAACCAATATTCAGCGCTGCTGCAATTCCCTGGTTTGGCTGATTGATGATCCGTATCCTGTCATCTGTAAAGGAGCGGATGATCTTTTCAGTATTGTCAGTTGACCCGTCATTGATGATGAGTAATTCAAAATCAGTAAAGGTTTGCGCCAAAACAGATGCAATGGCTTTGCCAATATATTTTTCTGCATTATAAGCAGGCATTAAAACCGTTATTTCCGGGTCAGTTTGTTTCATGGATCGTATTTACAGTTGATTCTTTTATATTCAGCAATACCAGCAACTCAAAAAAAACAACAACCGATAACTGCTCAAACCAATACTCAATAAAAAAAGCGCCCAGCATAAATATCAGTAGTGGAATGGCATAGGTCAGGTATGGTACATGTTTTAAAAAAAAGAGGATATAAAAACCGATAAAGGAGATCAGCCCCATTATTCCATATTCACCAAGTAACTGGCCATACGTAGAATGTGGGCTGTTAATGATCGAATGATGATCATCCTTATTGGAAAAATAATATAAATAGAGATCGAGGTGATTTGACCTGAACGCATTGCTGATATATGTGTATTCCGCAGGATAACCGCCTGTTACCTTCATGGATGTTGCACGAAAAGCCAGTTTGGAAGAAAAATTCCCAATGCCCGTACCGGTTAATATCTGAGCCGGGTGTTCCTTAAAATAACGGGCTGTTTGCTGCAGGGCTAACAGTTTACCGGGTAACCGGGGCCGGGTAGTTATTCCCGAAGAAATGGGTACTGCTTTACCCTGCTGTTCAACATACTGTATCAGCGATCTTTTAATGGCATTGGTGTCATTTTTGTACTGGAACCTGGGTGTATGAATACTGTCTTTCGGTATTACCGGTTTATCCATATACCCTTTTACTGAACCAAATGTTTTTGCAGCATATAACCTTTCCCTGCTTTTTCCTAACAGAGACGCATTAATACTGTCCATGTATAACCGGGCAAATTTTAATTTTTTATCCTCCTTCGACAATAAACTGTCTGGCATTTGGGTAATGGGTGTACCAGGCGTAACCGGTTGCATAACCAGGGAATGGACATTAAAATACTTCTGAACAGCCCCGGCTATATATTCATTATTCTGAGGTGATATTTTTACCAGGAAAGTAACCAGCATAAAAAGGCATACGATAATTATACTCTTCTGATCTTTACTGCTCCGGAAGAAAAAAATAAATATCAATGTTATACAAAGCAGGAGGTTCGTGATATTGCTCCCGGTCAACAATAAAACAGCCATACACAATAAACACAGGATATGCTTACCCCGCAACAGAAAATAGATCACCCCAAAGGCATTTAAAACGGCATTGGTAGTGGATGTATCAAAGGTTAACCCTTTAATATAATCTCCCGTGCCGATAAAATATTTCTGGTAATTGCCTTGGTAACGGTAAGGATTGATGGTGCCGGTTTCCCAAACAATACCTGCAAATACGGCTACTGAAACAACCGCGTTAATAATAAAAAACAAAACAACTGTCCGGTGAATCACTTCCGGGTCGTTTTTTTCAACCGACATTTTTACCTGGTGAATGGCAAGGATACAGAGTCCCCAAAAGAAAATACCGGTGATCAAAACCAGGTTGTAATTAAAGTTGATGAACAGGCCATAGAACAGCCAGTTTAAAACAGCAATAACAATAACCAAAAGATAAAAAAGGGGAAGCCGTGAATTTTTTAAGCTGAATCGAAATTTAAGGTCAGGCCGTAAAATATAAATTAAACATACGGCTGCAATTTTAATGACCAGTTTAACATTCAGGAACAGCAACAGGAAGGCCAGCAGTTTCCAGTCGGTCTTTCCAATAGTGATCCCGGAAAAAGAAAACCCTGATACTTTTTTCACAACATTTACCTGATTGGTTTTAGGAAAAAACAGGAAGTTTTATTTCACTGTTAATCATAAAATTGTAATCGTAAATGAAATGGCGGAGGTTGCCCTTATAAACCGGTGATTCTTTTCACAATAAACCAATCTGACAAACGGACCTGGCGGGTAAGATAAAGCAGCAGTATGTAAAAACATATGGAAACCGGCAATACCAGCCAGGCAGTACTAAATAAAAGATATGCTGCAAAACCACTAATGAACACCAAAACCGGGCATAGTAAAACAACATAGGACCTTTGCCATAGTCCCTCAAGCTGTGTTTGCTGAAGATAAATTACAGATTGCAATATAATGGCTGAAAGATAGGCAATGGCTGCCCCTTCGGCTTTAAAAAAAGGGATCAATAAAAAAGCAAGGGCCAGGTTCAATAAAAAGCTGAAGAGAAAAACATAAAAGATCATTTTTAACCGGCCCTTTGCAAAATTTACGGTCCATAAAAAATTATTTAAATACAAAAAAGGCATGCTGGCAGATAATACCAGGATCGTATACCGGTTAACAGATCCATATTTGTTTTGAGTTATAAGGTCTATTACCGGTTCCCAGAGAATATTTAACACCAGGGCAACTCCTGATGCGATGATCATTTCCATACGCAATAGAACAAAGAGTTCATTGGTCCTTGACTCAGGCAATTCGGCTTCACCTGCATGAAACATTTTTGTGAACCTTGGTATCAAAATGGGTGCAATGATCAGCATGGGTATCGTGGCTACTTCAAAAACCTTATACGCAAAACTGTATTCTGCAAGGATGATATTGCTGGCAAGAAGTCCGAGTAATATCCAGTCGAGGCGTGAGAGTGCAGATGTAAAGATGGCAACACCAAACTGCGGAAGCGCTTCTTTAACAAGGCCGGCATATGCTGTTTTATCCCATTTCAGTTTTACCGGAACTTTAATGATGTATTGCATAATGAAGACACAGATCAATAATTCGGCCAGGTCGCCCGCAATAAAAATCACCACAATAACTGTAATATCAAGCTGATCCAGCATGGCAAATACTAGAAGGGCAATACTGCGCAACACATTGGAAGAAACTGCCATTACCAGCAAGGGCCTGAACTTTTCCAAACCGGTAGCCAGTTGTTTAAATGGTGTAGAAAAGAAGATCATCAGTTTTCCGATACCCAGCAATAATAACAGGTTATGCTGCCGGTAAAAGGAAAGAAATATTGTACTGCCGATCCATAAAACAGCATAAAACAACAGGCCGGCAAGCATTACATGTGATATATACGTAGAAAGGTTATGGACTGTATCTTTCCCGGCTGCGATCCGCCTGATGGTGATCTGGTCTATGCCAAGTGATAAAATACCAAAAGACGTCAGCAAGACTGCCAGGGACCAGTTGAACTCTCCAAATTCATCTTTGCCCAGCCGGGTTGAAAGCAAATAAAAAATCACCAGGCCACAGCATTGAAAAATGATCACCTGTAAAGTATTTGCCGAAATATCCTGTATGAATTTTCTTTTCATGCACGCAAAAGTTACTACTATCTGATGTACAAAAAAAATAAACGGCTTACACAAAGCTGGCAACCCCGCCCATATTTTGTACGATTAATTCCCACAGTCACTTTAACCAAAAAATCATTTTATGAGAAAGTTATTTTTCTTTTTTTGCGTGCTCCTTTGTTTTGAAGGAATGGCCCAGGTTGACAGCGCCAATAATTCTTTGATGAAAGAACTGGACAACAATAACCCGGCGCCGGGTGTGAAAAAGGCGGTTAAGGTTTTTCAATACCACCGGCTCATCAATGCCAATACTACAGAAATAATACCCAGGGGCCGCCTGGAGTTTAAAGTGGTGCATAATTTCGGCGACATAGCCGGAACCTTTGGCGGAATTAAAAATGCCTTTGGCCTTGATAATTCAACCGATGTTAAACTGGGTTTTGTATTTGGACTTACCAAAAACCTCAACATGATCGTTTCACGCAATAAGGGTTTTGGGCAGGTGTTGCAGCTGTGGGAAATGGGCTTCAAATACAGGATCATGCAGCAGATGGAAAATGATCCCGCACGCCCTTTATCCATTGCCGTATTTGCCAACGGGGTCATCTCTTCCCAAACAGCCAGTAAAGATTCCAGCAGGGAAAATTTTTACAACAAGGGTTCCGACCGGCAAAGCCAGGTGCTGCAACTGATGGTCGCCCGCAAATTCGGCAATATACTCAGTTTCCAGTTGAACCCCACATTTGTACACACCAACTATGTGGTACCCGGCGATCAAAAAAGTATTTTTGCACTGGGTGCGGGTATCCGTGTACCGGTATATAAAAGCTTTGCTGTGATTGCCGATTATTTTCATCCGTTCCGTACACAATCCAGCATCGATGCATTAAAAGCAAAGAACATACTCCTCTATGATGTGTTGGGCATTGGCTTTGAATTAAAGACGCCCGGCCATGTTTTTCACATGAACTTCACCAATACCCATACCATTTTAGAAAACAGGTTCATCCCACGCACTACCACATCCTGGGGTAAGGGTGCATACCGCTGGGGTTTTACGGTTTCAAGGAATTTTGTGTTGTTCAAAGACAAACAAAAAGCGAATAACCCGCTCTAGAAAACAAAAAAATAAAGGCTGCCTGTTCCAGGAGCCTTTATTTTTATAACCCATCTCTAAAACTGAACTTCATCCCATTTATTTTGCAAATGGCTTTACCGTAAGTGTAAATAATATTCCTGTACTGTTGAGTTTTATTTGACCCAGTCCAACACCCCCCAATGGCAACTGAACATAAGGTTCGGCCAGCATGGAGACCCGCTTGCTGAAATGATACTGATACCCACCTGATAATGTCAGCACCGAAAAATAATGTTTGTTTTCATTGCTTACCGAATGTTTATAATTATACGTCTGGCCAGTTGGTGTTTTATAGCGGTAATCATAATCTTCATTTTTCATGATGTAAGATGATAACCCGATATTGCCAAACCAGTTGTGGTTCTTTTTTTGCCCAAAATGATAACTGAGGCTAAGCGGTATTTCATACACTTTACAATCGGCGCCAATTTCAGTAAGGTAGGGATAAATAACCCCCTGGTACTGTTCGGGAGTTGATGTGTATTTTTTACTGGAAACATAAAATCCGGATCTTACCGTAAACCTTTTTGCAAAATGATAGCTGATACCTGCACCGTAGGTCATGGTTATTTTACCCGGTTTGTTCAAACTGATAAAACTCATATCCGGCCCGGCCGAAACCGTGATCCCGAAATTACCCGCAATATTTTTCCCGGGTTTCTTTTTACCGGGGGGTGTTAAAGTTATTTTTTCGGTATTGGCTGAATCTGTTTCCTTTTCTGCTTTCGCTTTTTCAACAGGAAAAACCATTTCCTTTTTTTCTTCCGTCCTGGCTGTTAATTCTGTTTTGATCTCAGCATTGGCGCCTGTTGGTTTAATTTCATCTTCATTATTTCCCTGGCCAGGAGCAGTAACCGTGATATTTAATTTACCATCGGTTTTCTTATTTACCTCTTTTTTATTGATCGCTTTCCCGTCTTCACTGTTCACCATATCTTTTGATGACTTGTTCACCATATCATTTGAGGGTTTATCTGCAAAATCTTTTGTGGACTTGATCACTTTATCATTCGCAGGCTTGCTCACAATTTCATTTGTGGGTTTGTTAGCCATTTCATCAGTTGTGGGCACTGCTGCAAGGATCCTGGTATTTGCTTTTCCTTTTTGATTATAAACCGGTTTTTTCTTTTTCGCAGAATTTTCATTTTCAGTTATAGCAATACCCGGCTGTATTGAACGATCATTTTTAGGATTGCTGCCTGCTGTTACAGGTGGTACCACTGAAACAGGGGTTGATATTCCGGGATCTTCTGCAAGTTGCGTGCTGGTAACAGCGGTTGAATTTCCCTGCTTTACAGTATGCTGTGTTGTGGCTTCCGGCAAACCATTTTCGCCATCTTCCAAAAGTCCGGTACCCGGATCATCCATATTGGTTTGTCCATCATCCTGAGGCGCCCGGGCTGTAGTTTCACCGGTTGCTTTTTCGTTTGTACGTACCTGTTTATTATTGCCTTCTTTATCAGTATCGTTTTGAAATACAGTAAATACAGTCCCGCCGCCCAGCAATAAAAATAACAGCAGGAAGAAAATAAATTTCCGCCTGTCCGTTTTTTGCGGAAGGTGTTTATCCAGCTTCTTTTCCATCATTTCCCAGGCCTTGTCATTATAAGGCGGGTGATGGTTTGCGGCAGCATCCCTGATGATATGGTCCATTTCTTCATCCAACATGTCGTAATTCGGCTGATTTATTTTGACTGAATAATATTTTTTGCAATTGTTTCCTGGCTTTCGACAGGTTTGATTTGGAAGCGCCTACAGAAATATGCAGTTGTGCGGCAATTTCTTCATGGCTGAATCCTTCCAGTATAAAAAGGCTCAGTACGATCCGGTAGGCCGGCGAAAGATCCTGTATACACCTGATGATCTCATCATAGGATACCTTATCAAGCCCGTTCTCTTCCTGCACTTTTGTTTGTACCGTATCCACATCCAGCTGCCCTACTACCTGGTGCTTTTTGTTTTTACGGAAATGATCAATGGCCGTACATACCATGATCTTGCGCAACCAGCCTTTAAAGGAATTTATTTCATTGGTGTAAGCCGGTTTATAACGGTGTATCTCGCTGAATATTTTCAGGAACCCGTCATTTAAGATCTCCATGGCATCATCTGCATTATTGGCATAACAATCGCAAATAGCCATGGCATAGCCATAGAAAGAGTTGTAGATATTTTTCTGGCTCTCTCTTTCATTCAGGGCGCAGCCCCTGATATTCAGGCTTAATTCCTCTGCTGAAAGCAATGGCAGGTGTTTTAAAATGAATCGTAAAATGGGTAGTAGTAGTTGCCTTTGTGAAAGTTAATATTTTTATGTGTAAGGTCAAAACAATGGGGAAATACCGATGAATACCCGGTTATACCTGTAGCATGCAAATTAAGCGTAATGTATTAATAAGAAGCTATTTATAAATTTCAATATAAAAAAAGCGGCTTTTAGTGAAAAACTAAAAGCCGCTTTGGTAGTCCCGACAAGAATCGAACTTGTATCTAAAGTTTAGGAAACTTCTATTCTATCCATTGAACTACGGGACCTGGTGAATTTCGAACAAAGAACAAGGAATGTTGAATGTCGAAATTTGGAGGGCAAAAGTAAGCAATTTGTGGTTTGGGTTTTCATTTATCCCTGTTTTTAATGTTATCCCTATCTTTGCCGTCCCCGCACAAAAGGCTAAAAACCATTTATTTTTTAATACAAAATCAACCGGGCGGGCTAAAATCAAAGATTATGAAGTGGCTGAACGTACTGATCAAATACCGTTTGTGGATAGGCATTGCATTGTTGGGACTGGCCATATTTACCCATATGCAAACCAGTTTCTGGCCATCCTTTGTTTTGTATCTTTTTGCTGCCGTTGCCATTGTTGGCCATTTTTTGTTTGGCCCCATGCGGCTGATCCAGTCTTATATGGAAGAAGGCGACATGGCAGGCGCTAAAAAAGTGGTGGATTCCATCTGGTTCCCGGCCATCCTCATCAAACCGGTACGCTCGGTGTATTACACCCTCAAAGGCAACCTGGCCATGGTTGACCAGGATTATGCAAACGCCGAACTGATGATGAAAAAAAGCCTTGCCCTGGGAGGCGGCGCCCTCACCAAACAGGCCGAAGGCCCCAATAAACTGCAGCTGGGCATGCTGATGATGCAGAAAGGAGATATCAAACAAGCCGAAAGTTTTATCCGCCAGGCCATACGGGCAGGTTTACCCGATAATGAGAACAATGCCGCCGCCTACCTGCAGTTGTGTTCCATCATGATGAATAAAAGGGAGTTCAGGGCCGCCAAGGAATATTTTAAAAAAGCAAAGGGCTATAAACCAACCACCCCGCAGATCGTTGACCAGATCAAACAGATAGAGAAATATATTACGAGAATGCCGGGGTAGGTTTAAGGTTTAAAGTCTAAGGTTTAAGGTTTGAGTGCACTCACTTTAAACGTCTTAAACCTTAGACTTTAAACCTTAAACGCTTGCAACATCTTCAAACTTCCCAAACAACTCCTCCACTTTCTTAAACCGGTAATCAAAAATAAACTGCAGTTGTTTTTTCACAAACAGGCTGTTGGCAATATCTCCCAAAAACCAAAGTGGCAGCTTATAGTGAACGATATCGGTCATCTCTACGCCACCATCAACTTTCTTAAAATGATGCTGGTGGTGCCACATGCTGTAGGGCCCGAAGCGTTGTTCATCAACAAAATATTTTTTATCTGATACATGGGTTATTTCCGTCATCCAGTACAACGGGATGCCCAGGACAGGGCTCACTTTATATTCAATGACCTGCCCGGCATACATCACATCGCCATGAAATTTTGAAATGGTTTTAAAACCCATATTACCCGGGGTAATATTTGCCAGGTTGGCCGGGTTGCTGAAATAATCCCAGGCCGCATCCAGGCTTACAGGGATAGTTTGAACGGTTTTAAAAGCATACACTTTACTCATAGCCAGTATAACATTGGATCGATCATTTTGTTCGGTTAAATATACAGCAAGTATTGGCTATCGAGTATCTTTGGCCCATGCGCCAGTACCGGGAAATATTACAGCAGAAATTTACAGAAGCTTATCAAAAGCTCAACATTGAACAGCGGCGCGCCGTGGATACCATTGATGGCCCGGTGATGGTGATCGCAGGGCCGGGCACCGGCAAAACACAGATACTGGCTGCCCGGATCGGCAAGATCCTGCTGGAAACAGATGCCCTGCCTGAAAACATCCTTTGCCTTACCTACACCGATGCCGGCACCATTGCCATGCGCAAACGCTTACAGCAGTTTATCGGGGCTGATGCCTATAAAGTGAACATCTATACGTTTCATGCTTTTTGCAATGACGTGATCCAGGACAACCTGAACCTCTTTGAAAAAAATTCACTGGATGCCGTATCGGAACTGGAAAGCATTGAAATGTTCAAACAACTGATTGATGCCTTCCCCAAAAACCACCCGCTTAAGAGATACCGCGGTGATGTGTATTACGAGATCAAAAACCTCCGCAACCTGTTTTCATCCATGAAAAGGGAAGGCTGGACCCCGGAATTGATCAACCGGAAAATTGATGAATATATCAGCGACCTGCCCAACCGGGATGAATACATCGCCAAAAGAAAAGTAAAGGAATTCGTTAAAGGCGATGTACGTACCGACAAGATAGAAGAGGAAAAAGAAAAGATGGAAAAGTTGCGGGCAGCAGTGAATGAGTTTGCCAATTTCCAGGCGCTGATGCGGAAAAGGAACCGGTATGATTTTGATGATATGATCAACTGGGTGATCACCGTATTTGAAGAAAATAAGCATGTATTGGCCAACTACCAGGAAAAATTCCAGTACCTGCTGGTGGACGAATACCAGGATACCAGCGGTACCCAAAACAAACTGGTGCAGCTGCTGGTTAGTTACTGGGATAAACCGAATGTTTTTGTAGTTGGCGATGATGACCAGAGCATCTACCGTTTCCAGGGCGCCAACGTGGAGAACATGCTGGAATTTGCCAACCGCTATAGCAAAGACCTGATGACGGTAGTGCTTACCGGAAATTACCGCAGCACACAACCTATACTGGATATCTCCAAAACGCTCATCAACCGAAATGAGGAAAGGCTGGTGAAACAGATCGAAGGGCTCAGTAAAGATCTGGTTGCTGCCAATAAACAAATAAACCAATTAACCAATAAACCGGTTTTACACGAATACCAGTCGGCCAAAGCAGAGATGGCCGGTATCACCAACAGGATCGCCACATTGCTGCAACAGGACGTTGAACCCGGCAGGATTGCCGTTATCTACAAGGAAAATAAATACGGCGAAGAACTGGCAACCTGTTTCCGGCTGAAGAACATACCGTTTTACAGTAAACGCAGTATCGATGTACTGGTGCACCCGTTCAGCAGTAAAATTGTACAACTGCTCCGCTACCTGGATGCAGAACATGATACGCCCTATGGCGGCGACGAAATGCTGTTTGAGATACTGCATTTTGATTTTTACAAAATACCGCCCATTGAAATTGCAAAGATCACCGTAGAGACCAATACCCTGAAATATAAAGGGGAACAGACCTCCATCCGCAAACTGCTATCCGACAAAGCCAACAGGCCCCCACAAAACCTGTTCGACAACGGCTTACACGAAGGGTTAAAGCAATTCAGCTTTATGATGGAAAAACTGATCGCCGCTGTGCCCAATATCACTTTACAGGAACTGTTTGAACGCATCATTCAGCAGGCAGGAATATTGCCATACATCATGCAGAACGATGACAAGATCGCATTGATGCAGTTGCTGACCGCTTTATTTGATTTTATTAAAGAGGAAACCGGCCGCAATCCTTTACTGAAACTGAAAGAACTCATCAGCATTTTTGACCTGATGGAAAAAGAAGGCATTGCCTTGCCCATGAATAAAGTGTCCGGTACCGATATGGGTGTGAACCTGTTAACGGCTCACGGCAGCAAGGGCCTTGAGTTTGAATACATCTTCTTTGCAGGTGCCAATGCATCATTGTGGGAAAAGAAAAGAAAACCGGCTGCCGGTTATAAATTCCCGGATACCATGTTCACATCACTTCCTGCAGCAGGCGATGATGAGGAATTACGCCGCCTGTTTTACGTAGCACTCACCCGTGCCGAAAAACATTTGTATATATCCTGGTCAACATTCCGGAACGATGGCAAAGAACTGGAGCCTTCCATGTTTATCGCGGAGATCCGGGAAGAACATGAGATACCGGTTGAAAAAATTCTGTTGACAGAATGAGAGCTGAAGGAATTTGAGAGGCTGTATTTTTCTGGACAGGCCTGTAGATAGA
>CAZBIK010000033.1:0-17194 GCA_964491955.1 uncultured Ferruginibacter sp. | reverse complement strand
ATTCACCGCAATGCAACAGACGCGAACTTTACCACAGGTGGTATTCCTGCAAAAGTTGGTATAGGGGCATCAACATTTGCCATGTATAGCTGCGGTGCTGGTAATTCGACCTATACTACAGCAGTAGGAGCATTCCCTTACAATGATTACCGTTTTATATGGCCGATCCCGTTAACAGAAACACAAACCAATCCGAACTATGCCCCCAACCCGGGCTATTAATAACACTTGAATTAAATCACAAAAAAACTCCGGCCATTTAAATGCCCGGAGTTTTTTTGTGCCTTTTTCCAGGTGAGTATATTTAAGTGACTCACAAAAATTCCGGGTTTTGTTAATCTGAAAAAAATTATTGTAAAACCTCTGCCAGTTTTTTCTGTAATGCACTTTCCCTTAAACCAATGGCAATGATCTTACCCTGTGGGTCAACCAGCACATTATAGGGAATTCCGTCAAAACCATACAAACCAACAGCAGCGCTGCTCCAGTATTTCAGGTCGCTGATGTGCTGCCAGTTCAGTTTATCCTCCTTGATGGCATTCACCCAGGCGGTTTTGTTTTTATCCAGTGATACACCCAGTACCGTAAAATTTTTATCTTTAAACTGGTTGTAAGCAGCCACCACATTTGGATTTTCATCGCGGCAGGGCGCACACCAGCTTGCCCAGAAATCAACCAGCACATATTTTCCCTTTAACTGGCTTAATGAAAAAGGTTTGTCATCCACATCATTCATGGTCAGTTCCGGGGCCATGTCGCCAATGCCAGGTGCTTTTGACTGTGGCGGCGTTTGAGGTGGCGGTGCCGACTGCGCTTTGATATATGCAAGCGCTGTTTCGATCCCTTTATGACCCGGGAAACGTTTGGTAAGTTTGGTCAAAGGGGCTTCAAATTTACTGAGCTCAACAGGGGCCATGGTTGCAGCAAATAAAGAAACCACAGGGCTTTTGGCTGTATCGGCAAACGCAAAACAGTAATTACTGAATGAACCGGTTAATGTATTGTATTCTGCAGAAATTGCGCGGAAAGTACTGTCGGTCTCATTGACTCCCGCTTTCATAAATTCTGACAGCAGCCTGTTCTTATTGGAGATCAGTAAGCCCATGCTGTCAGAGTATACCAGTAGTTTTTTTAAGGAACTGTTGGCAGCACCGCTGAATGAACGGCTTGTTGCATCCTGGTTAGCGGCATCGCCTGTAAAATGGATGTTACCTGCTTCGTTGATAAAAAGGAAGGCATTGGAAGCATCTTCCAGGCGCAACCTGTATAACCCCTCTTCGGCAGCAATGGCCGAAACCGTGAATTTTCCGTCTTTGATTTCCCCGGTATCCAAAACCTCCGGCTGTTTGTCGCTGAAATATAATTCCTCGAGGAATATCTTTTGGGCTGTGGCAGATTTTAATTCACCGGTGAGGGTAAATTTCCCTTTGTCGCTTCCGGGTTTGCAGGAAAATAAAATGGCAGCAAGCACTACTGCAGTTAATGATTTTTTCATTTATGATCTGTTTAGTTTTTGTTCAAGGATTTCATTTGTCATTTGCATATCGGCTTTGCCTTTGCTGCGTTTTTTTACTTCACCTGCAAACAGGCCCAGTAAACCTTTTTTACCCGACCGGTACTGTTTTACTTTATCCGGCATGGCGGCGATCACTTCATCCACCCATAGCACAAGCTGGTTACTGTCGCTTTCCTGTATCAAATTCAGTTCGGTTGCCATTTGCAAACCTGTTTTACCCGGTTCGGATAACAATGCTGAAAACACTTTGGATGATGCCACGCCAAAATTGAGTTTGCCTTCATCAACCAGGGCGATCAGCTCAGCTAGTTTTCCGGGCGGTAAAGTAAAGGATTTGTAATTGCCATTGCTGTCGTTTAAATAACTTTTAACAGGGCCAAGCAGCCAGTTGGCAACCGCCTTGTAATTTTGGGTATGGTTGATCACCGCTTCAAAATAAGCGGCCTGTTCCTTATCATCACAAAGTACGGATGCATCATAATCTGAAAGGTTGTACTCTTCCTGGTAACGTTTTTTTAAAGCGTTCGGTAAAACCGGGAGACCGTTTTTTATGTTTAGTAAATACTCATCAGTAATGTGAAAAGGGGTGAGGTCAGGTTCCGGAAAATACCGGTAGTCATCCGCATCTTCCTTGCTGCGTAACGAAAATGTACTGTTGTTATCCGCATCATAACTCCGGGTTTCCTGGATGATACCCTGCCCGTTTTCAACCAGGGATACCAGGCGTTCCACTTCCACATCAATGGCCCTTTTTACATTGCGGATACTGTTGAGGTTTTTTACTTCCACCCGGGTGCCCAGTTTAGGGTCGCCTGTTAACCGGATAGAGATATTGGCATCGCATCGCATACTTCCCTCTTCCATATTTCCGTCGCAAATGCCCAGCCAGGTAACCAGTTTGCGCAGTTCAGTGATGTAGGCAAATGCTTCATCACTGCTGTGCAGGTCCGGTTCGCTTACAATTTCCAGCAGGGGTACACCGGCACGGTTCAGGTCAATGCAGGTATACTGATCATCAATATCGTGTAAACTTTTGCCGGCATCTTCTTCCAGGTGTATCCTGTTGAGGCGGATATGGCGTTCGATGCCGTTCAGGGTTATTGTTACAAACCCATTTTTACAAATGGGGGTAGTGTGTTGCGAAACCTGGTAGCCTTTTGGAAGGTCGGGATAGAAATAATGCTTGCGGGCAAAATAATTATGCTGTTCAATATCGCAGTGCAGGGCCAGTCCAAGTTTAATGGCATACTCAACAGCCTTGGTATTCATTTTAGGTAAGGTGCCGGGATGGGCCAATGTGATAGGGCTGATATGGGTATTGGGATCTGTACTGAAAGCTGCACTGTCGCTGCAGAATAATTTGCTGCGGGTAAGCAATTGGGTATGTATTTCCAGCCCGATCACAACCTGGTATTTATCGTTTAGTTTCAAGGGGGCAAAGGTAATTGACTATTGGCAATGGGCAATAGGAATTGGGGATTGGGAATCCTCCTTCGCTAAAGCTACAGAGGATAAAAAAAAGCGTCCCGGAATTTCCGGGACGCCTTCTTATGCTTATTCATGGCTTATAAATTAGCAGTCTTCAGTTTTTTAGGAATACTGATATCAAAACTCATGGCATTGCCATTGCGGTTTGCTTTAATATTGTATGCAGATTTTTCCCTGATCTCACTTAACTGTTCACGCACTTCATCTGTGTTGGAAACTTTTTTACCGCCGATCTCGTTAACCACGTCGTCTTTTTTCAATCCTGCTTTTTCGGCCGGCGAATCTTTATCAACTTCCAGTACTTTAACACCGTTACCTGATTCAGTATCCTGGATCTTTAAGCCCAGCTTTTGCTGGCGGGGATGCATATCACCGTAAAATTCAAAATTGTTACCCGCACCCGGTGACCATATTTTTGGCGACACATCAACACGCGGAACACCCTGTACACGGGGAATGGTAAACGACCTTACTTCACCATCAGGGCCGCTGAACGTATACGCCATTGACCTGGTTTCTTTCCGTTCGCCCAATGTGGCTTTAACAGAATTTGACTTCCCGTCGCGGGTAAAGTAAACCGTTACTTCATCCTTTGGTTTGTAGGACGTAACTGCTTTTGACAGTGATTCAGGATCTGAAACCGTTTTATCATTGATCTTTACAATGACATCACCGGTTTGTAAACCCGCTTTTTCTGCGGCACTTTCTTTGGATATATTGGTGATCTCGGCACCCTTTGGTTTTGTATCATTACCCCCGTCATTATACACGCCTGTGGTAACGCCCAAAAATGCGCCTGATTCATCACTATCATCATTAAAGAAACTAAATCCTTCCAAATCACCTGGTGCCATTTTAAACCGCATATTTCCACTTCCATCCCTGATGATCACGTTTCTTTTGTTGATGGTGATCTCGTCATCTTTGAATTCTGACAGGGGTTTGCCGTTAATGGTAACCTTATCGCCTTTGATCTCAACTGTGATCTTTGTGTCCTTATCTCCTTTTTTACGGATGATGATCTCCTGGCTTTCTTTTTTTCCTTTGTCGCCTTTTTCACCTTTGTCTCCTTTATCATCCTGGGCAATAAGGGTTGCCGGCAAAGCGGCAAAACAAAAAATGGCAGCTGTTAAAACAATTTTTTTCATGACTTGATATTTTATGTACGAAATGTTTAGTAGGACAAAACTAAGGCCTTTTTTTGGTTTACGAAATATTTCGCAGATAATTTTTTTGGTTTAACATTTTTTTTGGGATTTGCCGGCAGGATTGCCACGGATTGCACGCCTGCCCGTCCGTTCAGGCGGGGAATTACACGAATGAAAGGCAAAAAAGCCACAAGCGTTTATAAATATGGATTAGACCTGGTATAGGTTCTTACCGGGCAATCATCTACAATACCTTCGCCAATAAAGGTCATTCCTATGTTTTCAAGTATCCTTGCGGAAGCTGTATTTTCTATATGTGCCCTGGCAGTTATTAGTGTGAGGTTTAAAGTTTTGAAACCATAATCAAGTGAATGTTGTGCTGCTTCGGTTGCAAATCCCTTTCCCCAGGCTTTTTGCATGAGGCGGTAACCGAGGTCTGTTTCATCCAGATCGGGCCGGTATTTTAAACCGCACCAGCCAATAAATTCCATTTTTTCTTTAGTATGTATGGCCCAGCGGCCCAGGTTGTTTTTATATTGGGGCAGGATGATATCGTTCAATATTTTTTCAGCCTGGGCTTCTGTTTTTAAGGTTGGCTCATGGAGGTATTGTACAACTTCCGGATCGCTGTTGAGTGCCAGGATCAAAGGGGCATCGCTTACTGTAAATTGCCGCAGTATGAGGCGGGGTGTTTCGAATAATATTTTCATGAAATAAACTGAGCGAAAAAAAATTACAGCAAACTTTTTACCTTTTCAATTACCCCCTGCAAATTGCTGATATCCTGCCCGCCTGCTGTAGCCAGGTTCTTCTGCCCGCCGCCGCCGCCTTTTATTAAAGCGGCTACATGCTCTTTGATGATCTTCCCGGCATCGAGGTTTTTTGCTGCCACAACCGTATCAGCAATACCAATGGCAACAAAAGGCTTGCCGTCAATATTGGCACAAAGCACGGCTACATGATCGTGCAGCTTGTTCTTCAGGTCGAAACAGAGTTTTTTTAAGGCATCCGGACTGCTCACTTCAACAATATCCCCGATAAAGGTAACGTTGTTGATGATCTCATCTTTTTGCAGCAATTCATTCCGGATGATCACGAGCTGGCGGGCTTCCAGTGCTTCAATATGTTTTTTAAGTGACGTGTTTTCGTTTTGCAGATTTTCGATGGATTTGGTAAGATCTGCAGGATTTTTTAACATGCCACGGATCTCACCAATTTCCACGAATGTGCTGTTGATCATACCTTCTGCTGCTTTTCCGCATACCGCCTCAACCCTGCGCACACCTGCAGCAACAGCTCCTTCACTTTTTATTTTAAAGAAACCCAGCTCCCCGGTACTGCCCACATGGGTGCCGCCGCATAATTCAATGGAATAGTTTTCATCCATAATAACAACCCTTACCACGTCGCCGTATTTTTCACCGAACAAAGCCATGGCGCCCAATGCAACTGCTTCATCTTTGTTCATTGTTTTAATTACAACCGGGATATTCTCCCTTATTTTTTCATTCACCAGTTTTTCTACCGCAGTAATTTCTTCATCGGTAACTTTTGCAAAATGGCTGAAGTCGAAACGGAGGTGTTCATCATTAACGAGACTGCCTTTTTGGGCCACGTGTTTGCCCAAAACATGGCGTAAAGCGGCATGCATCAGGTGTGTAACACTGTGGTGAATGGTGATATCCTTTCTTTTGGCTGCATCCACTGTTGCAGTTATTTCCCCGGTCATATCTGCCGGTATGGATTCTGCAAAATGGATGATCAGGTCGTTTTCTTTTTTGGTGTCGGTTATTGCCAATTGCATATTGCCAATTGCCAATTGACCTGTATCGCCTACCTGCCCGCCGCTTTCGGCATAAAAAGGAGTTTGGTCTAAAATGATCTGGTAAAGTTCTTTTCCTTTACCGGTCACTTTACGGTACTTAACAATTTTAGCTTTTGTTTCTAAAGAATCATAACCAACAAATTTTGAAGATGCAATATCATTTATGGTAACCCAATCCTCAGTTTCCAGTACTGCAGCAGAACGGCTGCGTGTTTTTTGTTTTTGCATTTCAATTTCAAAACCGGTTTCATCTACGGCCAGTCCTTTTTCTGTGGCAACCAGTTTGGTAAGGTCAAGCGGGAAACCAAATGTATCGTATAATTTGAATGCTTCTTCTCCGCTGATATTTTTTGTTGCCTGTTCAAGCATGGACAATCCATTATCCACCGTTCTTAAAAACGCATCTTCCTCTTCCTTCACCACTTTACTTACAAAATCAAGTTGCTGTTCCAGCTCCGGGAAAACAGTTTCAAACTGTTTTGCAATAACCGGTAACAGTTGATGAAGTAATGGTTGTTTATAATCGAGGTAAGAGTAATAATAACGGACCGCCCTGCGCAATATGCGGCGTATAACATAGCCTGCACCCGTGTTTGAAGGCAATTGCCCATCAGCTATAGTAAAAGCGATTGCACGGATATGATCGGCGATCACCCGAAATGCAACAGCCCCCTTACTGTCGCTGTGATCATATTTTTTATTGCTTATTTTTTCGATGGCAGCAATGGTTCCAGTAAAAATATCGGTATCATAATTGGAGGTTTTCTGCTGAATTACCCTCACCAGCCTTTCTAGTCCCATTCCTGTATCCACGTGTTTTGCCGGCAGTTCTTCCAGGCTGCCGTCTTTTTTGCGGTTGAACTGGATAAATACATTGTTCCATATTTCCATCACCATGCCCGTATCATCATTATTCACCAGGGCGTGTGCGTTATTATCAGCTCCGGGCCTTGTATCATAATGTATTTCCGTGCAGGGGCCACATGGTCCGGTATCGCCCATCTCCCAGAAATTATCTTTTTTATTCCCCAATAAAATACGGTCTTCCGCAATTACCTTTTTCCATTCGTTGTAAGCCTCAACATCTTTGGGCAGGCCTTCCTTATCGTCTCCTTCAAAAATGGTAACATATAACCTGTCCTTATCCAGTTTATAAACTTCGGTCAGTAATTCCCAGCTCCAGGCAATGGCTTCTTTTTTGAAGTAGTTCCCAAAGCTCCAGTTGCCCAGCATTTCAAACATGGTATGGTGGTAGGTGTCCACGCCCACTTCTTCCAGGTCGTTGTGCTTGCCGCTTACCCGCAAACATTTTTGCGTATCGGCTATCCGGTAGGTTGGCGGTTTTTTATTACCCAGGAAATAGTCTTTGAACTGGTTCATCCCGGCATTGGTAAATAAGAGGGTAGGATCATCTTTTACAACGATTGGTGCCGAGGGAACAATGGTATGTTCTTTGGACTTAAAAAAATCAAGGAATTGTTGTCGTATGGCAGCACTCGTCATCATATACCAATAGTTTATATGGGTTGATTTTTGTTCTTTATGTGGTTATATTTGTAAACTTTTGTTCAACGGCTGCAAAGGTAACAAAATACAGCCTCAACCCAATCTCCCATAATTAGCAGGAGAACAGGAAGTTAAGCATGAAAAAAATAAAATACTACTATAATACGCACACACTCCGCTACGAGAAGCTGGTTACGCCACTCCGGGTTAAGTTGTTGCGGGTATTTGGTTTTATTTCGGCTGCCCTGGTTACATCTGCCCTGATCATTTGGGCGTACACCACATTCTTTCCAAGGGCAATAGACCGGGAGGCAGCTTTAAAGTATGAAATTATCAAAGATAATTATACGGCGCTTGAAGTTAAGACAAGGGCATTACAGCAGCAGATGGCCGAACTGGAGAAAAGGGATAACGAGGTTTACCGTTCAATTTTTGAGGCCAATCCTTTATCAGACAGTGCCAGGGCACAGGCCATAGAAAAGAAAAAAGAGATCGCGAAGATCAATTTAATAAAAGATGATAACCTGGGTGCAGAGATCGCGAAAACACTTAATAACATTACGGCCAGGGTTGCCTACCAGTTTGAAAGTTATAACGGCATTGAAAAACTCATCAATAACCAGGAGACCAAACTGGCCAGCATCCCGGCCATACAGCCGGTGAGCAACAAGCAACTGAACAGGATAGCGAGTGGTTTCGGAATGCGCATTCATCCCATTTATGGTATAGCCAAAATGCACAGCGGGCTGGATTTTACGGCACCGCAGGGAACACCCATTTATGCTACCGGCAATGGGGTGGTTTCTACTGCAGGCAACAGTACGGGTACGGGTAATCATGTGATCATTAACCATGGTTATGGATACGAAACAGAATATATGCATATGGTACGCATTAAGGTAAGGGCCGGGCAACGGGTAAAACGTGGCGAAGTGATCGGGTGGGTGGGCAATACAGGCGCCAGTACCGGGCCCCACCTACATTATGAAGTGCATATCAACGGCAACCGTGTAGATCCTGTTTATTTCTTCTTTAATGATCTTACACCTGAACAATATGACCGGGTTTTAAAAATTGCTGCAACGGGCAGTGCCAAAAGTTTTGACTAATTTTAATTATGGCTTTACAGCAGATATCTTTTGCCTTTGATGATGCACCGGTTGCAAAAACCCCGGCGGCAAAAGCAGTTACGATTGAAAAACCCCCTGCTGATAAAATAAAGGCAAAGGGCGATAATAAAAAACTGACCCGCGGCCGCGTAAGCCTTAAGGAAAAGGAATCGGGCGCCGACCTGATCGAAATACCCGAAGATGCCATCTTGTTTGAAAAAAAATATTATGCAATCGGCATTGTTGCCAATATGTTCAAGGTGAACCAGTCGCTCATCCGGTTCTGGGAAAATGAATTTGATATTTTAAAGCCACGCAAGAACGGCAAGGGCGACAGGCTCTTTCGCCCCGAGGATATTAAAAACCTGAAACTGATCTATCATTTACTCCGTGAACGGAAATATACACTGGAAGGCGCCAAGGATTTTTTAAAACAGCACAAACGGGCGGATGAAAAATTTGAATTGATCGAATCTTTAAAAAAACTGAAGGGGTTTTTGAATGAACTGAAGGCGGATTTATGAGTCAGCAAAGACTGTCTTACTATTTAAGACAAGTATTTTAAAAGGTTGAAAAAGAATTTTTTACAAAAATTGAATGTAGACACAAGGCCACAAAGGAAAAATGCGTAACATTTTTTCTACTTTGTGCCTTCGAGCCTTTGTGGCAAACCTTCTTTTTCTCAGCGAAGCTGAGAAGATTCTTTTTCTGTCATTTGAAAAGCACTTAAACCAATTTTATTAATGCTTCAGGCTGACAACTTTTTGTTTTCCCACTGTATGAATATAACATAACCAGCCATTAACATAAAAATTTAGTGCGATTGTTTTTTTGATACGATATTTATTCCTTCAAAAGATCCCTTACAATTCATAGTTATGATAAAATATTTTTTATATTTAATTTTTTATTTTCGGGTAACTTCAACTATAATTGAACAGGCACAATACGAAACCAGCCAGGCGCCCAAGCAGACGGAGGAAAAAGCTGTACGCGGGCTTTGTAATAACTTCCAGATCTAAAATAAAGCGAGCATGTACTGGTTCATACACAAACACGAAGGTTCTGACCCGGATAAGGAAACCACAAATGCATTTGCCCGTGCAAAGGGAAAATACCAGCTTGTTGTTTTTGGCGGAACCTGGTGTGAGGATACCCAGTTCATCTTACCCAAATTTTTCAAGTTGCAGGAAAAAAGCGGTTTCCCGGATGAGGCCATCACCCTGTTTGGCGTTAACCGCGAAAAAACATCACTGGGCAATATTGCCAAAGCATTCAATGTTACCCTGGTACCCACTTTTATTGTGATGAAGGACGGAAAAGAGATCGGCCGCGTGGTGGAATATGGCAAAACCGGAAAATGGGATAGGGAAATTGCAGCACTGCTGAATCAGTAGATAGTTTTCAATGGGCTAAAGCCAATACACAAATACAATTTTATTCCCCGGGCTTCAGCCCGGGGCAATTCAAACATATTCCTTTTATTTTATCTGGTAAATATCCAATCCATTTTCATTCAGCAGGTACACTTTGCCGTTCATGGCCTTTATGGAATTGAATTTGCCGAAAAAGGCCGGCAGTACATATTCTTTTAACTGCAGGGAATTTAACCTGTAGGTGTAAAGTTTATCATTGCTGAAACCGTACACAATATCCTTATTGACTTCTACATTGGTCCAGTTTAAGAAGGTAAGCCTTTTTTTAAACCCCCCGTAATAATCAAAAATGTAAAATCCTTTCAGTGGATCGTAGAGATAAACATAATTTTCCCGGTCAATGATCTTTACCAGCGAGGGAACCGTATCGAACAACATGCGCCAGGTGACTGTTTCCAGTAACAGCTTTCCTTCCTCGTCTATTTTTTTGAGTTTAAAATCCTCTTCATCAAAGATCCAGATATAATTGTCGTACGAGAGGGTCACATTATTTACATAAAAAATATTCTGTTTGCGGAAATTGATGTTGTTGCGGACGGTCAACAGCCTGTCGAGCATGACCACCGTTGAATAATTTTTATAGTACAACAAGGCTTTTAAAGGGTTTGTAACATCAATAAAATCGGGGTTGCCGTATTTTTTTACATCATTGAAAACGGCCACCGAATCGCCGTTGGCATTTATTTTTTTTAGCTGGTTGCCGGTGGTGATCAGGTAAACCTGGTCGAGGTTGTCTACATTAAAATAGGTGAAACTACCTTTGATGGATTTGATAAACTGGAAAGTCGAATCACTTTGCGGCTTCGCCGCCAGGGGTATTGCCACAGAAACACTGAAGAACAGAAAAGACAATATCGTTTTTAATTTCTTCATTTTTTGTAATACTTCAGTTCTGTATTTTCTCCGTCAAATTCAGCATAACTGAAATATTTGATCCAGTCGCCCAAATTGATGTACCTGCTTTTTTCGTTCAGTTTAAAATCAATGGGCAGGTGCCTGTGGCCAAAGATCAAAAAATCGTAATGCTCTTTTTGTATCACTTCTTTACAATAGATGATCAACCACTCTTTGTCTTCGCCGAGGAAGATCTCATTGGTCTGCCCGGTTTGTGCCCTGCTTTTCCTGCTGAAGTAATGTGCAATGCCCATGCCAATAAGCGGTGGCAGGATGCCAAACAGCCAGTTACAGGCTTTATTGCGGAATATTTTTTTGATCAGTTTATAACCATGGTCGCCCGGGCCCAGCCCGTCGCCATGACCAACTAAAAACTTTTTATGGTTGAATTCAAAAGCCACCGGTTCAAAATAAACAGGTATGTTCAGTTCTTCCTGGAAATAGTCTCTCATCCACATGTCGTGGTTGCCTGCAAAAAAATGAACGGGGATGCCTGCATCTGTCAGTTCGGCCAGTTTGCCCAATAAGCGTACATATCCTTTAGGCACTACCTTTTTGTATTCGTACCAAAAATCAAATATGTCGCCCACAATAAATACCTGTGCAGCATCCGCTTTGATCTCATTGAGAAACTGAATGATCTTTTTTTCCCTGGCCAGGCTGGCTTCAGCATCGGGTGCCCCCAGGTGAAAATCGGAGAGGAAGTAAATTTTTTTATTCCGGGGTACTTCCATGTGATCAGGGTTTGTTTTTTTGCTGCAGGTACTGCATCAGGTCGCCGGATTCAATTTCAGGTTTCCCGGAAATATCGCCATTGTACCAGTATATCCAGGCAATATGCGGCTCTCCATTACGGTAAGCAATTACTTCTTCACGCTTGTATAACGGGTTTTCGCCTGCTTCGGCATTCAATCCTTCGTAATCATCCAGCTGGCCAATGGCCCATGAAAATTCAAGCGGGTTATTGATGCTGTACAGTTCGCCGGAAATAAAATGTTCTTCTGAAGTTGCGGTTGCCGCAGGGTATTCGCCAAGGTCGTATAGTTTGCCTTTTACAACGGCTTCGCCCACTAAATGAAAATATTTGGTGAGGTATTGGTATACCGGGTTACGGAAACCGCTTCGCAGTGAACCATATACAAAAAGATTATAGATGTCCTGACTCATGATACAATAAAGGTACTTGTAAATATGCAATTATGCTTCTACCAGGAAGCAATAAACTTCTTTGGGTCCGTGTACACCGGTTACCAGTGTTTTTTCAATATCTGCGGTGCGGCTGGGGCCTGTTGCAAAAGTGATGAGGGACGGGATATTGCCGGTGTATTTTTCTTTTAATGACTGGAGGGCATCTTTTACATCATACACCAGCTGGCTGGTATAGGCGATGCAGATATGTATGGGGGCATACACACTAACGGTGCGTCCGCTTTGCTGTGCGGCACTCATCACGATGGTACCGGTACGGGCCACCAGGAATTCACATCCGGTAATGGATGCATCACAGCCGGGCAGGTTAATGGTATTGCTGAATGCAGCATTCCATTGATCGGTGTTGCAATAAATCTTTGTCCATTGTTTTTGGGCGATCAGTTGCTGCAGTTGCTGCTGCATTTCTGCTTCATTGATGCAATACACGAATTTCCCCTGCATATTGGTAAACTCCTGTGCAAACAACACATCCAGGCTGTCGGTTGCCGGATGAAAAACGGCATTGTTCCCTTCACTTTGCGGAAATGGCAAAGGCACCGGGTTACTCAGTGCCTGCCTTATTCTTTTTAAAATATTTTCTTTAGCCGGTGTTACAGACATGATGAAATAATAAAATAGACTTAATGCGGTCTTTTATTTATCTGACTGTCAGCCTGAGCTTGTCGAAGGCGGGATCATTCATATAAACCCGGGTTCGACAGGCTCACCCTGACAACTCTTTATATTGCCGGTGGCGTTTTTAATTCTTCGGGCATTTCCGTTGAAGGTTCTCCTGCAATGGTGGTTTCTTCTTCAACTTTTATATCCAGCGCCTTTTTTTCTTCATAAGGCCTTTTGCCGATCAGGGCTTCCACATCACTCTTGAACAAAACCTCTTTCTTCAGTAATTCCTTAGCCAGTTTTTCCACATCACCCTTTTTTTCGATCAGGAGTTTTTTGGTGATCTGGTAAGCATTATCAATGAGTTTACGTACTTCTTCATCGATCATCTTACCCGTTTCTTCACTGAATGGTTTGGTAAATACATTCTCCTGGTTGGGGTCGTAATAACTGATATTACCCACTTTATCATTCATGCCGTACACCGTGATCATGCTGTAAGCGATCTTGGTGATCTGTTGCAGGTCGTTGCTGGCGCCTGTGCTGATCTTCCCGAAGAAAATATCCTCACTGGCCCTACCGCCAAGGGTCATGCAGATCTGGTCCATCAGCTGGTCGGTATTGTACAGGTACTGTTCCTTGGGTGTGTATTGGGCATATCCCAATGCAGCCGTTCCCCTGGGCACTACCGTTACTTTTAAAAGCGGGTATGCATGCTCGAGATACCAGCCACAGATGGCATGGCCGGCTTCGTGGTAGGCAATGATCTCTTTTTCTTCGGGTGAAATGATCTTATTCTTCTTCTCCAGTCCGCCAATGACCCGGTCAATGGCATCCTGGAAATCACTCATGTCAACGGCGGCTTTTCCTTTGCGGGCTGCGATCAATGCGGCTTCATTGCACACGTTGGCAATATCGGCCCCGGCAAATCCCGGCGTTTGTTCGGCAAGTTTATGAATATCGAGTGTTTCTGAAATTTTAATGGGCCCAAGGTGTACTTTAAAAATGGCCTCCCTGCCCACCAGGTCGGGGCGGTCAATGGAGATCTGCCTGTCGAAACGGCCCGGGCGTAACAGGGCACTATCCAGTACATCCGGCCTGTTGGTTGCCGCCAGGATGATGATACCCAGGTCTGTTCCAAAACCATCCATCTCTACCAGCAATTGATTGAGTGTGTTTTCACGTTCATCATTACTCATCATCATATTCTTGCCCCTCGCCCTTCCAATGGCATCGATCTCATCAATAAAAATAATGCAGGGTGCTTTTTCCCTGGCCTGCTTAAACAGGTCGCGAACCCGGCTTGCACCAACGCCCACAAACATTTCCACAAAATCACTTCCGCTCAGGCTGAAGAAAGGAACCTGCGCTTCACCGGCAACTGCTTTAGCGAGTAAGGTTTTACCGGTACCCGGGGGGCCAACCAGCAATGCACCTTTGGGGATCTTACCACCAAGGGCAGTATATTTTTTGGGATTTTTCAGGAAGTCCACGATCTCCATCACTTCCACTTTGGCTTCATCGAGGCCGGCTACATCCCCAAAATTTATATTTACCCTTGTCCCTTTTTCAAAAAGGGTTGCCTTTGATTTCCCGATACTGAATATGCCTCCTGCACCGCCACCGCCTCCGGGGCCGCCTACTTTGCGCATCATCATTACAAATAACAGAACGATCAGCAAGATGGGCAATAAGGTACTGATGATCTGCCCGAATATTTCCCCTTCCTTATCCGGGGAGTCAGGGACTTGACGGATATCGGGATTCTTTTTATAGAATTCGATCATCTGCAGTGCAAATGTTTTGTCATCTACAATATTGAAATATAACTGGGGTTGATCTGGTTTCGCAGCTAAAGCAATATCATAATTTTTATCTTCAGGCTTCACGTTAAGCATTTGCTTATACAGGCCGGCTTTGGCTGTTAAGCTGTCTTTATTGATAAAAACCCGAACGATCTGTTTGTTGCCGATGGTTTTTATCTTGACCACATCGCCCTGCAATACCATGGTATAAAATTTCTGCTGGTCGGTTTCTATACCGGCACTGCTTGCACCACGGAACAATTGAAAACCAATGATGGATATAAAAATGATCCCGTAAACCCAATACACATTGAACCGGGGTTTTTTCTTGTCATCTCCTTTAGGAGGTATGTTGTCAGGATTGAATTTCCTGTTGCTGTCTTGCTGGCTCATATTTTTTTGTGACATTATGTTGGGTACTAATCTGCGCTGTTGTTCTTAGTTTTAACAACAGACGTTTGTGAACTGTTCATATTTTAATCCGCCTGCTGCCGGATCATCGTTATCCTTCGTGTTCCATCAGGGGTGCGTCGCTCCACATTTCTTCCAGCTGGTAAAATTTCCTGGGCTCGGGAAGCATGATGTGTACCACTACATTTACATAATCGATCAGGATCCATTGCTGCCCAAGCCGGCCTTCGTGTTTGTAGGCTGACTCCCCGCATTTTTCTTTGACATCGGTTTCCACAAAATCGGCAATAGCCCTCAACTGGGTAGTATTGCCGGCCTGGCAAATTATAAAAAAATCGGCAACGGCTTCGGGAATTTTCCGGAGGTCGAGGCTGACTATACGTTCGCCTTTTTTCTCCTGTATGGCATGAATGATTGTTTTGAAAATTTTACTGTTCCTTGTTACCCTTAAAACACTGCTTTTTTTACGGGTTTTTAATGCGTTTAAATTGTCCAAATCTGCTTCTTTTTTTAATTTTTATTCCCGGTGGATACATTATCACGCTGCCGGTGTTTATTTTTGTTTTATTACCAGTTACCGGTAGCTTGCAAATATTGGCAAAAGTAACACTTCTTTGCCATTTGATTTATTATGACTGACAATGGTTTTTTTAACATTTTAGATACGGTTGACAGTACCAATAACTATGCCATGGGCCGCATAGCTGACGGAACCGCCGGGCACGGAATGTTGTGGTTTACAAACGACCAAACTGCCGGAAAAGGGCAAAGGGGTAAGACCTGGACCATGGAACCCGGGAAAAACATAGCCATGAGCCTTGTTTTGGAACCCGGGAAACTGGCTTTTACCAACCCGTTTCATCTAAGTGCTGTTGTAGCCATAACCTGTTTTGAGTTTTTTAGTGCTTATGCAGGGGAGGAAACTAAAATTAAATGGCCAAATGATTTGTTTTGGCGTGACAGAAAGGCAGGAGGCATTTTAATTGAAAACAATTTTAAGGGAACAAACTGGAAATGGGCCGTGGCCGGTATTGGTATAAACATCAACCAGACGCGGTTTGACCGTTTTTTGATACCCGCCGTTTCGCTGAAGGAAATAACCGGTAAACATTTTGATACCATTGAATTGGCAAAAGAACTCTACAACATGCTGATGAAAAAATTAGCTGACCCGGATACAAAGAATACCGTTACAATAATTGATCAATACAACGCAAATCTTTATCAGATCAATAAAACTGTAACATTAAAAAAGAACGGGGTAATATTTGAAACCGTGGTTAAAGGGGTTTCGCCACAGGGCAGGTTAATTACGGTTGATGCCATTGAAAGGGAATTTGAATTCGGGGAAGTGGAGTGGATATTATAACTCCTCAGCTTTCCTGGCCTCAACTTCAAAACGGTTATTGTAATATCCTTTCCGCAAGCTTTCCCACAGGTATTTTATGATGAAACAAAAATAGCCGTGCTGCTTAAATTGCCTGATATGGCACAACTCGTGTTTAACCCATTTTTCATTTTTTAAAAATGTAGTTGCAGCAGTATTGTGCAGGTGTATGGTTTTACCAAAAACGATGGCAACAGCATGACAACCTAATTTTTTTGCCGCCAGCATTGCAAGCCAGGAGTTTTCCTTTATGGTATAATCTGAACGTTTCAAACAGGAATTTAATTGTTTGGAGCACCGCTGTCTATCCAGCATATGATCTTTTTCTTTTGATCAGCAGAAAGTGTACCGGTTTGCGGCATGGTGCCTGAAAAAACTGCATCTTTGATAGCAGCCCTTTTGCTGAATACTTTATTATAGTCTGTCAGTTCACCGCCGGTATTTGTACTGCCGGCACTGTGACAGTTACTGCCTAATAAACAACTGGTAGCTATGATCGGCTGCACATCTGCTGTATATTTGGAGATAACGCCATCACAATATCCGGGTATGGCCGTTCCGCTGCCCCCGCTGTTGCTTTTACTGCAGGCGATCAATAAAAAGGTTAAGGATATAAATAAAGATGTTGTGAACAATGGCTTCAGCATGGTATCATTTTTTATTTGACTAAACGGTTTTATGCAGGTTTAAGTTGCCGGCATTATTACCAGATGACTATTTTTTGTCAATAGCTGCCCAGGCATCAATTATTTCTTCACTGTGCTGTTTGCTTTTTGGCTTAAGGATAATTTTACGGATGACCCCTTTTTCATCAATTAAAAATGTGGTGCGGTGCAGCCCCATATATTTTCTGCCGT
>CAZBIK010000032.1:0-17279 GCA_964491955.1 uncultured Ferruginibacter sp. | reverse complement strand
ATAAAATGTAAACTTGTATTATAAAAAACGGATCATGAAAAAAATATTACTACTCGGTATGCTGATCACAGCATCAGCCGTTTCGGTTGCACAGGTTACCCTGCAAAGCCTTGTAAAACCCGGCACCAGGCTGGTCTATGAAGTTATGGCAAACGGGGAAAAATATGATTTTATTGTTACGGTTAAAGCGCTCACCCCTGCCCTGGTCTTTGACTGGCAGATGACCAATGCAGCAAACAGCAGCGGTACCATTACCCATACCCCCCAGGCCATGCTGTCGGCTAACACCATGTATAATTATTTTGCACCCGGGGCTAAAACATTGGGCGACGATATGATCAGTGTCTGGCTGAGCAAAAATACTTTTACCGGTCTTACCAAAGGAAGCAGGTCGGTTATGATGATCATGAATACCGGCGAATCACCCAAAAAAATGGGCATGACGGATGCCGACGCGAAAGAACTGAAGATTTTGGTAAATGGAGAAAAAGAAACTGTTGAAGAGCAAATGGCAGTCGTACTGAATGATGCCGGCGCTCCAAAAAATGATGATGAAACTTACTTCACTTTTAATAATTCGGCAAAAATGCCGGTGATCCTCCGGATGAACAATGGTTTTTATATTGTATTGAAAGAAATAAAAACAAAATAGTGTTATTTGGCAACAGGCAATTGAATATGAACCACCGGACCGGTTTTGCCGGGGCTTTGCTCATTTCATGAAGAAGGATCTCAACCGGTTAACTTGTCAATGATGGCCGCCAGTTTGCGGTCTTTATCAGTTACTATATTTCCTGCATCGTGTGTACACAACCAGATCTCCACCCGGTTGTATGTATTTTTCCAGGTGGGGTGATGGTCCATCTTTTCGGCTGCCAGGGCAACCCGGGTCATAAACGAAAATGCTTTTGAAAAATCAGGAAAAATAAATTCCTGGTATAGTTTATTGTCAATTTCGGGCCACATAATATTTAATTGATAATTGGTTAATTGATAATTAATAATTAAGTAAGGGTTAAGTGTATTCTCATCAAACAGTACCTTAAATTCTGGAACCGAAAATATTATCCATTAACCATTATTCAATTATCCACTAAAAGATAAGGTGCTGCTTGTGTTTTATCTTCTCATTCGTCATTTCTGTAACCAGCTGTACCCCCGGCAATGAACGGATGGACTGAATCAGCATTTTCAGGTCTTCAGCCGGCACGGGGTCGCCTTTGATCAGCCATAAAAAATCGAGGTGTTTGAATTCGGGCAGTAAATATTCGCCGTCGTGCTGGTTATTGTATAAATAATGTATTAAGCTAACGGAAGGCAACGCGTATTCATAAATACTGAAAAAATATTTTCGCTGCTTTTTGGTAAGCTGTATCTCAATGTCATTATTCACCCTGAAACCCAGCCCCAGCAAACGGTTTAACTGCCAGCTGAACTGGTAATCCTTGATGGGCGCAACAATGCCCAGCAGGGAAGCGTCTTCAAAAAACTCTTCGGCCAGCGCCTCGTTGTCAATTTTTAATTTTTGACTGGTTGCCATATTAAACAGACCGGGAGATCAGAACACAATATCGAATACCAGTTCACCCGCACCCCTTTTTACCGTAACTTTTGTGGCGTCTCCCTTTTTAAATTTACCCAAAGTTTGCATATACGCCTGCACGTCAGCTATTTTATATTCGCCGATCTGTACGATCACATCACCGGTCTTTAAACCCGCTTTTTCTGCCGGTTTACCTTCACTGATGCCATCGGCCCGTACGCCGGTACCGCTGAATGTATAATCCGGCATAATGCCCATGCTTACACTGAAACTTCTTCTGCCCATGGCCTGCGGTTCCCTGGTTTTGGTAAAGGCCAGTTTGCCGTTGTCATTTGTTTTTTCTATCACCCCGTAAATGTATTTTAACAGCAGCAACTGCCCGTTGTAATTGATCTTGTCCGCATCATCGGATGGTTTGTGATAATCGCTGTGTGCGCCGGTAAAGAAAAATAGAACAGGGATCTCTTTCCTGTAAAAGGAAGTATGGTCGCTGGGGCCGGTACCGCTGCTGTCGAATTTTATTTTTAATAGTTTATTGTCTGCAGTAAGCTCCTGCCCCCATACCGGGGATGTGCCATAACCGCCGATGGTCAATCCATGGGTGCTGTCGTTCAGCCTGCCGATCATATCCATATTGATCATGTAATTGGCTTTCGTAAAATCGATCGTTGGGTTTTCGGTATAATATTTACTGCCGTACAATCCCAGTTCTTCACCCGAAAAAGCAATGAAGAGGTAATTGTTGTTTTTGAGTTTTGATTTTTTTAATTGCCTGCCCAGCTCGATCAAAGCCGCTGTGCCGCTGGCATTGTCATCGGCGCCATTGTGTACCTGGGGGGTACTGCCGGTGAATAAGGAATTATGGTCTTCCCCATAACCCAAATGATCGTAATGTGCTCCGATGATAACGGTATTGGGTGCCCCGTTATCAATGTACCCGACCACATTGTGCCCGGTCCTTTTTTTATCGCCGATAGAAACTTCCAGTTTAAGGTCCACATAACTTAGCTCATCCTGTAAAAATTTATTTTTAATATCCCGGCTGATATACAGCACCGGTATCTTTGTTTTTTCTGTTTTGGATCTCGGATCAAATTTCAAACTGTCGTTGATGCCCGAACTGTTGAATACCAGCAATGCAGCAGCACCTTTGGCAGCAACATTGTTTACTTTTTTTATGATCGCATCTTGCAGGTCGAAATGCGGGTTGTTCTTATTGGTTTCCAGGGTTTCTTTCAGGTCCCAGAACCAGGCCGATTCAGCTTCTGGCAACGACATAGATGCAGAGGATTCCAGCTTTGCATTGGCACTAAAGGTGAAAGGGAAATAATCGCTGTTCAGGGTAAGTTTGGTCCGGTTGATGGAAAGATGCGTGGACGGGTTTATTTCCTTTCCTTCGGGAACATCAAAAGCCTGGATGAAAGAACCGTTATTCCCTTTTGGGGCCAAACCTGCTTCTTCAAATTTTTTGCTGATGTATTCGTAAGCCAGTTTTTCACCGGCAGACCCGGTCCTTCTGCCTTCCAGTTTATCATCGGCCAGGAAATGGATATGGGACTGAAGGGCAGTTAAAACAAGTTTATCCGCTTTGAGGGCTGCCTTTTTGCTTTTTTGTGCTGAACCTACTGTTGAGATCAGCAATAAAAGACAAAGTATGGGTTTCATGTCAATCAGTTTGATGAAGAACAGCAAAGGTAACTGTGTATGTGCCTAAATTTGTAAACAGAATGTAAAAATTAATCACATAACGGTGATTTAAAAATTCCGCATTGAACCGGCATCTTTCTTAATTCGTAACCGTGAACGGCAGTTAACAGTTATTTTTGCACACAAATCAAGCTTGGCAAAACAGATAAACATAGCACTGGTAGGAAATCCCAACAGCGGTAAAAGTTCCCTGTTTAATTATTTGACCGGTTTAAACCAGCAGGTTGGTAATTTTCCGGGTGTTACGGTTGATAAAAAAATGGGTCAAAGCCATATTGCAGCCGGACTTTCTGCAACCATCATCGACCTGCCGGGCTCTTACAGTTTATATCCAAAAAGAAGTGATGAATGGGTGGCTTACCGGGTTTTACTGAACCAGGATGCCATAATTAAACCCGACCTGGTATTACTGGTTGCCGATGCCAGCAATTTAAAACGAAATCTTTTATTCTGCTCACAGATCATCGACCTCAATATCCCGGTTGTGGTGGCGCTCACCATGATGGACCTTGCCAAGCGTAAAGGTACACAGGTGGATATACCCGGCCTGGAAAGGGAACTGGGGGTGCCCATAGTCCCCATCAACCCCAGGAAAAATAAAGGGCTGGAACAGTTAAAAAGAGTTATTGAACAGTCGTCAGAAAATTTATACCAGCCGCCTTCGCGTGATTTTATCGACAATAGTGCATTGGCCGAAACCGCCATTGCCCGGGTTAAGGAACATTACCCGGAGATCAGCAACTATACGGCCATTCATTACCTCATCAACCATGAACATTTTTTACTGGATAACGGGATGCAGGAAACGATTGAACAGATCGAGACGGACAATGCATTCAACCCAACTAAAACACAGGCCGAAGAGATCGTACAGCGTTATGGCCGTATCAAACACATCATGCAGCAAACCGTTGTAGAGGCCGACCCGCTGCAGAAAGCCATGTTCAATGAAAGGCTTGATGATATTTTACTGCACCGCCGATGGGGGTATCTTATTTTAATGGCCGTTTTGTTCCTGCTCTTTCAAAGTATTTTTTGGGTGGCCAAATACCCGATGGATGGCATTGAATGGGTGTTTGGTGAGTTTGGCGGATTACTCAGCAATGCACTGCCGGTAACCTGGTGGAGCGACCTGCTGATCAATGGTGTGCTGGCCGGGCTCAGCGGCATTGTTATTTTTATTCCGCAGATCATGATCCTTTTTGGATTGATCACCATCCTGGAAGATACCGGGTATATGGCACGCATCAGTTTTCTTACCGATAAACTCATGCGTAAAGTTGGATTGAATGGTAAGAGCGTAATGCCCATGATCAGCGGCTTTGCCTGTGCCGTGCCGGCCATCATGAGTGCAAGAAACATTGAAAATAAAAAAGAACGCTTACTCACCATTATGATAACGCCGCTGATGAGTTGCAGCGCAAGGTTGCCGGTGTACACCATCCTGATCGCCCTCGTCATTCCTTCGGAATTGTATTTTGGTTTTTTAAGTTTACAGGGACTGGTGATGATGGGTTTGTATTTGATGGGAACCGTATTGGCATTGCTGGTTGCCTGGGTAATGAAGTGGTTCATTAAAAGTACTGAGCGCAGTTTTTTTATCCTTGAATTGCCAACCTACCGGGCACCGAGGTGGAAGAATGCATTAACGACCATGATCGAAAAGGCAAAGATCTTTGTATTTGATGCCGGTAAAGTGATCATGATGATCAGCCTGCTGTTGTGGGTATTGAGTACTTATGGCCCTAAAGAAAAAATGGCTGCAGTTTCGGTAAAGTATGAACAGTTGATACAGGCCAACCCGCAGCATTCAGCCGAACTGAATAAACAGCGCAAGACCGAATTGCTGCAAAGTTCTTTTGCCGGTACATTGGGTAAGGCCATTGAACCTGCCATCAGCCCGCTGGGCTACGACTGGAAGATAGGCATTGCGCTGATCACTTCATTTGCGGCCCGCGAGGTTTTTGTGGGTACCATGGCAACCTTATACAGTGTTGGGGAAGATGCGGATACCAATAACAGTACGCTCCGGAAAAAAATGGCAGCCGCGGTAAGGCCCGACGGATCAAAAGTGTATGACCTGGCAACCGGTTTATCGCTGCTGATGTTTTATGTGATCGCCATGCAATGCATGAGTACGCTGGCGGTTGTAAAAAGAGAAACCAAAAGCTGGAAATGGCCGGTGATCCAATTGATCTATATGACGGGGCTGGCTTATTTGCTGAGCTGGATCGTGTACAGGATCTTTATCTAAATCAATTTCAATAATAAGATCAATTGAAAATAAAGCAACCATTGTTTAAATATTCAAAGACTGTTTTAATTTTCTTAATCTTTTAACTCCCCTCCTTGGGAGGCCTACCACTCCACCGCATAAATGATCTTATTCCTTACCTGCGGGTAGATCTTCCGGTACAGTTCATTCAATATATCTTCCCGGCGGGGTTCATTAAAATTGTTGTTGTTGATCAATGCCCATTCATTGGGGCCAAGGGCACGGCTGTCGCCGGTATAGGTTGCATATTCTGACTGCCACCGGTAATCTTCCCGGAACGCCTGGTTTGTTATGTTTTTGCGTGTATCCAGTTCAGTTATATTTATTTCCATTTCGGCACGGGCTGTAAAGGATTGCTGTGTAATGTGCAGGGTGGCATACACGGTTTGGTAAGTAACTTTACCGCTGGTATCACGGCCTGTTTCAACCTGCCTGCTTACGTTGCGGCTGTAGTTGTATGTATTGGGCCTGGGTAAGTGCATATTCCTGAGGGTAAGGTTTACTTCCCAGTCGGGCTGCACATTATCCCGCCGGGCTTCCCAGTCGGAATAGAACCGGGCAGGGTAACGGCTGCTGTTCTTGCCGCCCAGGTCCCGGATCAGTGTCTGCTGAAAATATTCATTGCTGTAATTGTACCCGGCATTGCCCCAGCCGGTATTAAAGAAATAAGAATTGTCCTGGACCGGGTTTACCACCACGTTCACCACAGCAGTTTGATAAGCCTCATCCATTTTTAACCGGGCATCTTCATAACCGGGTACCAGGGCATCGGCTTTTTTAAAATAGTTGTATGCTTTTTTTGCGTCGCTGCGGCCTGGCTTATTCAAAGATTCAGTCGCCATGGCATAATGATCTGCGGCAGCCTGTTGTTTAATATCATAAATGGTTTGCCGGTAGTTCACCGGTGTTACAACCCTGCTGGCTGCATCCACTTCAATAATGGCATCGTGCATGCGCTGCAGTGTGTTGTAGCTTTCAATGATCTTATCCCAGCGGCTCATTTCCCTGGAACTGCTGTAACTGTTTATTTTTCTGATATTTCTTTGTTGTGCCAGGCTGTATAGATCAGGCAGGGCATTCAGCGCCGCGGTATCAGCAGCATTTTTTTTCAATGATTTAACGGCATCAAAAAGGGTATTGTCATTATCACTGCGTGATAGATAATCCTTGCTGGTTTTACAGCCAATTAAAACAATGCCTGCTATCAGAACGTAAAAAATGTATTTCATAATTATATCCTCCTTATATATATACGTGCAACGAAGGCACCATTGTTACCCGGTTACCTGATGTTATAATAAGATTAACAGTGCCGGATTAAAAATGCTTATTAATTAGTGCCTGCAGGCAGGTTTCCCATTTACCCGGGAACTAGTTTTACCCGGAATTCCCTCAAATTTAAGCCATTTATACCCCAAAATTAACCATTCATCAAATCCGGGAAAAAATTTAAAATATTTTTTATCTCTCCAAATCCAATACAGGACTGCATTTCAGCCATTTTTCACTAACATTGTCCGCAAGCTACTGTAAAAAAGAAGGTATTATGTGTTGCATAGTACTAAAAAGTTATTATCTTTGTTATGGAAAAGGGATAAAAGCCAGAAAGTGCGGGTGGCAAACCGGTTTAAAGCCCAATCTCAGGTTTCGCTCTCTTTTCTAAAAAGTATAGCCATGAATAAATTATTTTTTGCAATGACCGCAGCCAATTCTTCTCCAAAAGAGCGTATTTGGTTGAGGTAAAAAAAAGAAGCCATGAACATAGATAACACAGCCAGCCAGATGCGTAAAGGGGTTCTGGAATTCTGCATCCTCTCAGTCATTAAACAGGGAGAAGCCTATCCTTCGGATATCATTGATAAAATGAAGGCGGCCAACCTGAATATCCTGGAGGGTACATTATATCCCCTGCTGACCAGGCTTAAAAACGCTGCATTATTATCGTATCGCTGGGAAGAAAGTACCAGTGGTCCGCCACGCAAATACTTTTCGCTTACAGAAAAAGGCGCAGAGTTTTACAAGGAACTGGAATCAACCTGGTTTGAACTGGCCAATGCCGTTAAAGCACTGACCGAACAGGACCATGCAGAAGAATCACAAATTGAGAACAACCATAACTTCAACAACCCACTATAAAAAAAGTATAGCCATGATTTTTATTTGGGTGCCAATCAACTAACGAAACGTAAAAAAAAAGCCATGAAACAAGTAATAAACATAAACTTCCAGGGACGGGTGGTTCCCATAGAAGTAACAGCATTTGAGCTGCTTAAAAACTACACCGAAAGCCTGAACCGGCATTTTGCCAACGAGGAAGGCAAGGAAGAGATCATCAATGATATTGAGAGCCGCATTGGTGAACTTTTCCAGGAAAGAATTACCAAAGGCGCCACCTGCGTAACCGATGATGATGTAAAAGCCATCATCAAAAGCATGGGTAACCCCGAGGATTTTGAAGCCATGGACGAACCGCAGGCAGCTTCTTCGGCCTCAGCCGGCAGCCAACAGCAATCAACCGGCAGCACTGCTCCCGCAGGCAACAGGAGATTGTTCAGGAATGAAAATGATAAAGTACTGGGTGGTGTGTGCAGTGGCCTGGCCAATTACTTTAATATAGATGTGGTGATCGTACGGATCATCTTCGTGATCCTGCTGTTCTCCGGTGTTGGTTTCCTCACCTATATTATTATGTGGATAGCCGTTCCGAGCAGTGCCACGGAACAGATCGGTGGCACCCGCAAGAAATTATTCAGGGACCCGGATGAAAAATTTATTGCCGGCGTGTGCAGCGGTATCGGAAATTATTTCGGCATCAATGCCTGGATACCAAGGGTATTGTTCCTGCTGCCTTTTCTTTCTTTTCTTTCTCGCTGGGGCCATTGGGGCGGATTCTGGGATTTTGGAGATGTGATCCGCTTTACCTTCAGCCCTACCTCATTGATCGTGTATATCATTTTGTGGATCGTGATACCGGAAGCCTCAACCACTTCTGAAAAACTGGAGATGAAAGGAGAGAAAGTGGATATGAATTCGATCAAGGCTTCTGTAATGGAAGAAATGAAAGGTGTTGGAAAAAAAGCCGAAAAATTCGGGAAGGAAGCTTCCGGCGTGATCAGTGAAAAAGCAAAAGATGTGGCCGGTGATGTACAGCATTTTGCCAGGCGAAACCGCGGCGGGCTGGGCAACGTAATTGCCATGATCGCCAAGATATTTGCCTACTTTATCATCGGTTGTGTGGGCTTTGCACTCGTAATGGGTTTATTCGCCCTGGCCGTTTTATCAGTAGGTGTTTTCCCGCTCAAAGATTTTATAATTCACAACGATTATCAGAATGCATTTGCCTGGGGCACCCTGGTCTTCTTTATTGCAGTTCCCATCATCGGCATCATCACCTGGATCATCCGTAAAATTGCCAGGTCGAGAAGCCATGGAAAAATACTCGGGTTTTCATTTGGTGCACTTTGGGTGATCGGCTGGGTATGCTTTATCATGCTGATCTCATCCATCAGCCGCGACTTCAGTTATAACAGCAAGAACATGACCGAGCAGGAAATTGCTTTAACCAATCCTTCAGTGGATAAACTGGAAGTAACAGCCCAGACACCATTGGGTAAATACAGCAGGAGCCGGTTTTTAAGATTTGAACCTTTTGAAGGCATACAGGAAGATACGGCCTATGTGAACAATGTGGATGTGCGTATTGTAAAATCACCAAACGACAGTTTTAAAGTTACCGTGATCAGGATGGCAACGGGCAGGTCGAGGAATATAGCTGAGAACAATGCAGCGCTTATACAATACAGTGGTGCGCAGAAAGACAGTGTGTTGCTGATGGACAAAGGGATCGCGATCAATAAAACTGACAAGTTCCGCAACCAGCGCGTGGTAATGACCATTTATGTACCGGCAGGTAAAAGGATCAAAGTGGATAAAAGCATCAGCTGGTTCAATAATGTACACTTTGGCAGCGACCGCAATGACGACTGGTTCTATGATTCAGATGATTATGCCAGCGACTGGAAAACAGGGGTTGAATATATCATGAACGCAGACGGCCGGTTATATACCATCGACGGAAAACCAGCCAGCAGGTCGGGCAGGACCCGGATCAGCATTGACCGCAATGGTGTTGAAGTAATTACGGATGAAGGAAATGAAAATGACAACTACCGGTACAACAGCGGTGAGCCTTTGAATAAGATCGACTCCATGAAAATGAAACTTGAACTGGAGAAACAGCAAATAAAGGACTCCCTGCAAAAAGTTAAGGATAAAATTGAACAGCAGCTTGATAAGATCGGCGGAAATATTGACCCAACACCGTTAAGCGCCCAGTTACCGGTATTTGAACCGATCGTGAGTTTTTATTGATCAGTTGATTAACCAGTAATGAATAAGCACATGAAAACATACTTGGTTGTGGCAGTTACCGGATTTATACTGATGGGCCTGGTTTCCTGTTTTCATCACCGCAACGATGTATCCATCACCATTTCAGATAATGCTGATGAATATGAAATGGATGCGTTGTACAATAAAAGGAAAACGCATGCGGTCAGGATCTACCTGAATGAGCGCCTGCTGGATAAAAAAACAGGGCTGTACAAAAAAAATGTGGACAGTGAGGAGATCACCCTGGATGACAATACAAAATTGTACCTGGATGCTTACCCCGGTTCATTGCGGATAAAGATCGATAAGGATGAAAATTCGCCTGGATCATACGAAAAAATAAAACAGGCCTGTGAGGAGATCAAAGAAATAATGCTTGAAAATTAATGTAAGATCGTTTCAATAGTTGAGTTGAAGTTTGAAACCAAACGGTCCCCTGATTTTTCAGGGGACTTTTTTCTTAGGGGTCAGACGGTTTAAAGGGTGGATCAAGGGGTCAGACGGTTTTAAACCGTCAAGACCCCTAATGACAGCTTTTTAATTTACATTTGCATCGTTAAAAATCATTCATTTCAAAATTGCTTCAATGAAAAATACGCCCTTCACACAAAAGCACATCGACCTTGGTGCTAAAATGGCTGAATTTGCCGGTTATAATATGCCCATCAGTTACAGCGGTATCAACGACGAACATGCTGCGGTCCGTAATTCGGCAGGCGTATTTGATGTAAGCCATATGGGTGAATTTATTCTGAAAGGAGAACATGCCCTGGACCTTATTCAGCGGGTAACCAGCAATGATGCATCCAAATTGACAAATGGCCAGGCACAATACAGTTGTCTTCCCAATAATGACGGCGGTATCGTGGATGACCTGCTTGTGTATTGCCTGGAAACCAATAAGGCCTATATGCTGGTGGTGAATGCCAGCAATATTGAAAAGGACTGGAACTGGATCCTGCAGTTTAATGATAAGGATGTGGAGATGCACAACATTTCTGATAAGACCTGCCTGTTGGCCATTCAGGGGCCCAACGCCACTAAAATACTGCAGCCGCTGACCGAAATGGATATCATGAATTTAAAGTATTACACATTTACCAAAGGCAGATTTGCCGGCGTGGAAAATGTACTGGTAAGTGCAACAGGTTATACCGGGGCAGGGGGAGTAGAAATTTATTTCGAAGATAAAGACGATGATGCCACAACAATCTGGAATGCCATTTTTGAGGCCGGAAAAAAAGGCGGTATTAAACCCATTGGGCTTGGTGCCAGGGATACCTTGCGTTTGGAAATGGGTTATTGCCTTTACGGAAATGATATTGATGATACCACATCGCCGCTTGAAGCCGGGCTGGGCTGGATCACCAAATTCACAAAACCATTTACCAACAGTGC
This sequence comes from uncultured Ferruginibacter sp., assembly GCA_964491955.1. Lineage (GTDB taxonomy): Bacteria > Bacteroidota > Bacteroidia > Chitinophagales > Chitinophagaceae > Ferruginibacter. The sequence continues at coordinate 5,964 of CAZBIK010000032.1, read as the reverse complement.
CTATTTTGAAAAACAAAAAGCCGCAGGGCTTACTAAAAAATTAGTGGGTTTTGAAATGTTGGAAAAAGGGATTGCCCGGCACGATCATGAAATAAAGGATTTTGAAGGCAACCTCATCGGCAGGGTAACTTCGGGTACTCAATCGCCAACACTGGGCAAGGCCATTGGCATGGGTTATGTTGCATCCGGTTTTGCCACAGTTGGCAGTGAGATTTATATCAGCATCCGCAATACTTTGATAAAGGCCAAAGTGGTTAAGATGCCTTTTGTTTAATTGATAATTTAAAAATGGATAATTGATAATGCGTTCGGTATTATGGTCGTAATGAACCGAAAACAGCATCCTGGTTCAATAAATTATCAATTACACCATTATCCATTATCCATTTATTACTTATGCCCCAGATTCATATAACAACATTCATTGCCGCGCCCATTGAACGGGTATTTGATCTGGGCCGCAGCATCAACCTGCACCAGGTATCAACCGCATCCACCGGCGAAAAAGCAATTGCCGGAGTACTCAACGGGCTCATCGGCCTGCACGAGACCGTTACCTGGCAGGCCAGGCATCTTTTTAAAACCAGGCAGTTCACTTCCCGCATATCTGCCATGCAGCCGCCTCATTTTTTTGTTGATGAAATGGTAAAAGGAGATTTTAAAAGTTTTTACCACGAACATCATTTTAAAGCTGCTGAAAATGGCACGATATTAATTGATAAAATAAACTTTGAAACACCCTATGGTGTTTTCGGAAAAATGGCCAACAGGCTTTTCCTTACATCATACCTCAGAAAATTCCTGGAAAAAAGAAATGCAGTGATTAAAGAATATGCCGAATCGCAAAAGTGGAAAGCCATTTTACTGTAAATTTGAACACCATGCAACAACCGAAACCCGCATTATATACTTCCCTTTCCCCTGCGCTTTTGGATCTGTACGATGTGGATAAAAGCATTGTGGTGATCATTGATGTGTTAAGGGCCACATCCACCATTGCCACCGCATTACACAACGGTGCAAAAGCGGTGATACCGGTTGACAGCGTGGCTGAATGCATCCGCATCGGTAAACAGATTGAAAGCATTACCGCCGGTGAAAGGGATGGCAAGATCGCCGAAGGCCTGGATTACGGCAACTCTCCTTTTGAATACCCGCGTGAATTCATTGAAGGAAAAACCCTGGTGCTTACCACCACCAACGGAACCCGCCTGCTGCAGATGGCGCTGGATAAGAATGCCAAGGCCATCATCACCGGATCTTTTCCCAACCTGTCTGCCGTTTGTGATTTTTTACTGGAACAGCAGCAACCCGTTATACTCGGTTGCGCCGCCTGGAAGAACAGGGTGAATATTGAAGACACATTATTTGCAGGCGCCGTGATCAACCGCATCGGGAAAAATTTTTCCATCAACTGCGACTCATCCCAAATGGCAGCTGCCATGTATAAGGATGCAAAAAAAGATAAGTTTGAATTTATGCGGTCAAAAAATGCATCGCATTATAACCGGCTCATGGGTTTCGGTCTGGAGAAAGACATCAGGTATTGCCTTACAGATGATACAGCCAATACAACGGTTGTATATGCCGAAGGAAAACTGCTGAAGCAGTAAAACAGCAGGCAGTTTTTTAAAATACCCTTAACAAATAATTCTTATTAATCTTTCCATAACTTTTCAGCCCTCACCTTTTTTTCGTTACTTTTGCAAATTGCCTTTTTCAGAAACCTGGAAACCCCAAAACGGCAATCAATAACCTGGCATGGCATTACCGCACCTTATCAAATATGTATACAACAATGGTTCCGACGAAGTGATCCGCCGGGGCAAAAAGATCCATGCGATGGGTTTTGTGGAGCTGGTTGAGCACGACCAGCTGATGGGAGGTATCGTATTCAGGGTTAAGGACGACAGCTACGCCACTTTTTATAAAGTGTATATCCAGAAATACACGGATGCCAGATCGATGACGGTACGTTGTTCGTGCCCGTACAACCTGGGCGATATATGCCGGCATGAAGCCGCAGCATTGATACGCCTGCAGGATATGGTGGATAAGAACATGCTGGGTAATACCAGCATACAATATAACCAGCGGCATACCGTGGCCAAGATGAAGCATATTGAAATAAAAATGATCAAACTGCTTTCATCACCCGGGATTTATGCCGAAGCCGAAAATATTTTACGCACTACCCGGGCCAATATCATCAAGGCGGCCGATGAACGCGTGGAAGCCGAATTGGTGATTGATGGTGAAACATTTCCATTGGTGATCCAGAAGAACGACGAACGCAATTTTGATACTTCCTGCAAATGCGGCGAAACAGAACACCCGCTTTGCGAACATAAAACATTGTTGTTCCTGCAGCTGCTGGATGCTTATGGCAGCCATTATTTTGATACCATCCGCAACTGGGATAAGGAAAAAAATAAACTGCTGCAGATATACGGGTACAGCCTTGACGACGACCTCAACAATAAATTCGAATTTTCATACAAAGACGGAAAACCTTTTTTAAAAGTACTCGACCCCTCCATAAAAAGAGTGGCCGCAGGTACAGTGGCAGCAAGGCCTGCAGAGGCTTTTATCATACCGGATATGCCTGAAGAAACCGTTGAATTGGAAGAGCAGCCCGCAAAAAAACTGGGCATTGTTTTTAACTTCAATGCAACCATGTACCCGTATTTCAATGTGGATGCCGTGCAGGGTGATGCCGGCGAAGAGCCATTCAAATTCCTGGGCAAGGTTGAAAAGCTGGATCTCACCAAATTTATAAATACAGAACTGTTCAGTGAAGAGGATAAACAATTGCTGCAGCAGGTACGTAAACTGCAGTCGCCGGAGATCAATAAATACCTCGACCGCAACTCGCCCTTCAGCGGCATCTGGGAAAATATCATTCATACCGACGGGGATGACCTGCCCGAAGAAACCAAGGCGCTGATCGCAGAATACCTGCAACCCAAACTCAAAAAAATATTTGAGGAACAGGCCAGCAACCCTTTTATTTTTTATCTCCCGCACACAAAACAATTTAACACGGCCAGCCTGGTGGAAGTGGAACTGAGCGATCATTTCATTGCGCCTGTTTTTAAGGTACAGGCCGGCGCCGGCCATTTTGAAATAGCCTGTACATTGAAATTAAAAGGCGATACCATTCCTTTTACGGATAACCAGTGCAACAGCAGCCTGGTTTACCTGCACGATGATGTATTGTATCTCTGGCAAAAAGCTGAAGATGTTTTACAGGCCGAAAAATTCCTGAAAGAAGGAAATATCCGGCTCAGTAAAGAGAACTGGGCCGAAAAAATGAGAACGGTGATCCTGCCGCTTACCAAAGAGTATAAAGTGGAGTTCGACAAAAGCCTGGTACGTGAGATCAAAGCCGGAGAACCGGAAGTGAAACTGCAGTTACAGGAAAAGGGCGACTACCTTGTGTTTCAGCCCATCTTTACCTACAAGGGATTTGAAACAAAACCAACCGACCGCGAAAACATCACCATTCCCGACGGCGATAAGATACTCATCATCAACCGCAACCTGGAAGCAGAAGAAGGTTTCCTGAAAAAGCTGGAAAGCCTGCATTCCCTCTTTGTACGGCCGCACGACAATAAGAATAACCTGGTATTGAAAGGCGCCGATGTATTGCGCAACAACTGGTTCTTTTTATTTGTAGATGCCATGAAGGAAATGAAAGTGCCCGTTTTTGGTTTTGAAGCGCTGCGCAATTTCCGGTTCAATACGGCCAGGCCCAATACGCATATACATGTGAGCAGCGGGCTCGACTGGTTTGATGCAAAGGTGGAGATCGAATTCGGGGAACAGCGGGTAGGCATAGATGAAATAAAATCGGCACTGGTCAACAAGCAGTCATTCGTACAGCTGGGCGACGGCACCCTGGGTATTTTGCCCGATGAATGGCTTAAAAGATATTCATTGCTCTTTAAGGTCGGTGATGGCCGCAGCGACCAGTTGCGCCTGTCCAAATACCACATGAGCGTGATCGATGAACTGTATGAGAACCGCGATGAAAAAGAACTGAGTTTTGAACTGGATGAAAAATATGAACGGCTTAAGGAATTTAAAAATATCCCCGAAATACCGGCACCGGCCCATTTACAAAATATCCTCAGGCCTTATCAAACCTCGGGTTTTCAATGGCTCAATTATTTAAATGATGTGGGCTGGGGCGGCATCCTGGCCGATGATATGGGTTTGGGTAAGACCGTACAGGCATTGAGCATGCTGCATCATTTTAAGGAGATCAACGGTTCGCTGCTCACCCTGGTGGTTTGCCCAACCACACTGATCTATAACTGGAGAAATGAAGTGCAGAAATTTTCACCTTCGTTAAGCTTTCACATACATCATGGCAGTGTGCGCAGCCGGAATGTGGAAGAACTGCAAAAACACAATATCATCATTACCACTTATGGTACGCTTCGCAGCGATATACAGGTGCTGCTGAAAATGAAATTTGATTATGTGATCCTCGATGAAAGCCAGGCCATCAAAAACCCGGCTTCAAAAGTGACCAGGGCGGCAGGTTTGCTGAATGCCAGGAACAGGTTGTGCATGAGCGGTACCCCATTGCAGAACAATACCTTTGATATTTTTGCACAAATGAACTTCCTGAACCCGGGCCTGCTGGGCAATATGGAATTTTTCAGGAACGAATTTGCAACACCTATTGATAAATTCGGGGAACCCGAGCAAAAAGAACATTTACGCAGGCTGTTGTTCCCGTTTATTTTGCGCCGTACCAAAGAGCAGGTGGCCAAAGACCTGCCCGATAAAACAGAGACCATTTTGTTTTGTGAAATGGAAAAAGAACAGCGCAAGGTATATGAAGCCTACCGCAACAGTTACCGCGAAAAGATCCTGGGCACCATTGACCAGCAGGGCATCGGCAAATCGCAGTTGACCATTTTACAGGGGCTGATGAAGCTGCGCCAGATCTGCGACAGCCCGGCCATATTGAATGAAGATGAAAAATACCCCAACCACTCCATTAAACTGGACGAACTGGCCAGGGAGATCGAAGAGAATATCGGGAACCATAAAGCGCTGATATTTTCCCAGTTCCTGGGCATGCTGGCGCTGATAAAGAACAAACTGGTTGAAGACAATATCCCGTTTGAATATTTTGACGGAAGCACTTCGGCCCCCGACCGGGAAAAAGCCATTCAGAATTTTCAGAATAATGATGAATGCAGGGTGTTCCTGATCTCGTTAAAAGCGGGTGGAGTGGGGTTGAACCTGACGGCTGCCGATTATGTGTATATTGTAGATCCCTGGTGGAACCCGGCTGTAGAACAACAGGCCATTGACCGTACGCATCGCATTGGACAGACAAAAAATATTTTTGCTTACCGGATGATCTGTGTGGATACGATTGAAGATAAGATACTCGAACTGCAGGAACGCAAAAGGAAGTTGGCCAGCGAACTGATCGCTGATGATGCCAGCTTTGTAAAGGCCCTCTCCAAATCAGATGTGGAATACCTGTTCAGTTAGCGCGGAATACAAAGCAGCGGCCTTCCCGGCTTACGATGCAATGAAGTCCTTTAATCTCCTGAATTCACGGTCATGGCCCGATTGGAAAATGCTTTTTAATGCGTTCATCATGAACTTCAGTAAAACATTGACTGAAAGGGACGGAGGTGTTGATTGGTTTTTCATATATTGGATATTGTAAAACAAAAATACTAAACGAAAATTTTGTTTTCAAGAGCATAAACGCTTGATCTTTCCCCCGGTAATTTCCGTAATCCACCCGGTCATTTTACCGCATTGCTGTTAAAGTTACTGCGGAACTTACGGTTCTTCTTATAATACCTGATCGGGTACACATCAGGGTTTTGCCTGAGTTTATCAATAAAGCTTCTAATGGCCTGCACGATCACATGCCCCGATTTTGCCTGGTAAGGATTTCTGTTCATTGAAAAAGGTTTATACTGT
>CAZBIK010000031.1:2613-17497 GCA_964491955.1 uncultured Ferruginibacter sp. | reverse complement strand
CACAAGCCGTGGAGGTATGATGACCTACCTTTCTTTAAAACGGTCATGCAGGTTTAAAGCCGCTGTTGTTACGGCAGGTATGGCCAATGCATTTACCAATACAAAGGCAAGACCCGAAATGGATAAAAATGTTTTTGGCGAACTGGTTCCGGATTATGCAACCAACAGGGACGCTGCATTAAAAGAAAGATCGGTTGTGTTTTGGGCCAGCCAGTTATGCAAAACAACCCCCCTGTTACTGATGCATGGAAGTGCAGACTGGCGTGTACTGCCCGAAGAATCACTGGAACTGGTACAAAAATTATATGAAGCCGGGCATCCGTTGCGTTTTATTCTTTTTGAAGGCGCCGACCATGGCCTTACTGAATGGCGCAATGAACGTTTTGTACAAACAAAAAGACATTTTGATTATTACCTGAGGGATGGGAACAAATGGCCTTCGATGGAAAAACACGGGAACTGAGATTGTAAATAATCCATGCCATTTAATATGGAAGAAAATAAAAACACGGAACCGGAAGAACAACCAATAGAAAATATTCCTGCAGATATGAGCCCTGCCGGGGAAACTGCCATGCCAGAGACAGAAACTCCTGCATCGGAACAACCTTCAACATTAAATTCATCCACCGAAGCTCAGGCGGAGGTGGACCTTAAACCTTTAAACCCTGATATGGAAGTTCACCACCATACCCACGCCAACCACGGAAAGAAAAACTGGAAATCTTATTTCTGGGAATTCTTAATGTTGTTCCTCGCCGTGTTCTGTGGATTTTTGGCAGAATACGAATTAGAGCATGTGATAGAACGCCAGCGGGAAAAAAAATATATGCGGTCGTTAATAACAGACCTGATGGCGGATACGGCCCATTTAAATGAAGGCTTCCCCCGTAAAGAAGGCAGGATTGCTGCCATTGATTCCTTGTTTGATTATTTTTCCGTACACCGTGATCAAAAAACCATACCGGCTTATGTACACAACCTGATGCGCCGCTCGTCGTGGGACAGGGCATACGACCGGAACAATATTACCCTGACTCAACTGAAAAACTCCGGCAATATGCGGCTGATCCGTAAAAAAAATGTGGCCGATTCCATTTTAACCTATAATTTTTTATGGGAAAGGGCAGACAGCTATTATAAAGAAACCTACTGGAGCAATTCCGGTATCATAAACGACTATATAAAAAAAATAATTAACGATTACGCCCTGCTGCCCTATTATAAAAATAATAAAACCACTGCCGCCCGGCTTGAAGGCGATGCAGCGGGCATTTCTGTTGAGATCAATACAACCCTGCTGCTTGAATACCTGAATCACCTGCATAAAATAAAAACAACTATTGTACAGGACAAAGATTTTTACCAGGATATTGAAAAAAGGGCAGAACGTTTAATAGACCTGGTCAAAAAGGAATATCACCTCGATTAAATAATGCCGGCAAACAAGAAACAACCCACACTTAAAAAGGACCGAATCCATCGGCATTGTACACGGCAACGTCATGATTATTTTATTTTAGCCACCCGCCAGTCCTGCGGTGTTATTCCAAACTCCTGTTTAAATACCCTGGCAAAATAACCGGGGTCGTTGTAGCCGCAATCCAGGGCAATGGATGCAATGCTGCTGCCGGGTTGCTTCAGCATTTCTTTGGCTTTGTTCAACCGGATGATGCGGATAAATTTATTGGGCGAACAGCCGGTAAGTGCATCCAGCTTACGGTGCAGTTGGGAATGGCTCATAAATACCATCTTGCACAACTGCTCAACCGAAAAGCCGGTGTCGGCCAGGTGTGTTTCTACAGCTTCCCTTACTCTTTGTACAAAGCCATCTTCTGTTTTATGTTCACTGATCTGTTCTTCAACCGGTGTAACGGGTTCACTCGCAGAATCTTCATTCCGCAACCCTGCTTTTTTAAGATAGATCTGCTGCAGGTTCTTCCTCAACTCCAGCAGTTTTTTTATCCGTACCAATAACTCTTCCCGGTTGAAAGGTTTTTCCAGGTAGGCATCTGCCCCTTTTTCCAGTCCTTCCATCTTACTTTCCAGGTCGGCTTTGGCTGTAAGCATGATGATGGGGATATGGCTGGTGCGTTCATCATGGCGCAACTGGCTGCACAATTCAAATCCATCCACAAAGGGCATCATCACATCAGTAATGACCAGGTCAGGAATGATCTCTGAGGCAATTTCAAAACCTTCCCTTCCATCCTGTCCAACGGCAAGGCGGTAATCGGGCAGGCAGGATGCCGTATAGGCTACTACATCTGCATTGTCCTCCACCAGCAGGATCAGTGGTTTTTCTTTTGTTTGTATTTCTTCATCCTTGTCAATGCCGGTGGCATTAACCCTGTCGGGCATTTGAATCCGGGCATTTTTTATATCCGGGTATGTTATATTTTCTGCGGCATTTAATCTTTTCAGCGGCAGCACCACCGTAAATTCAGTTCCTTTATTGGCCCCTGTTGGCGGGCTTTTCACGGTTATTTCGCCTTCCATCAATTTAACCAGTTCTTTGGTAAGTGCCAGCCCGATACCGGTTCCTTCTGTTTTACGGGTATGGCTGTTGTCCAGTTGATAAAACCTGTCGAAGATATGTTGCAACTGGCTTTCGGGAATGCCGATCCCGGTATCTTTTACCTTGATCATTAAAGTTGACCTGTCTTCATCATTCAACTGGTTGCTTTCACTTACTGTAATATAAATATTGCCCTTTTCCGGTGTAAACTTCAACGCATTGGATAACAGGTTGGCAACGATCTGCCTCACTTTTTCAGGATCGTAAGCCATGTACAATGCATCTATTTCGGACAGGAAATGCAATTGCTTTTTCTGGCTTTCGGCCAGCGAATGAAAAGACTCTACGATGTACCGCAGAAAATTGATCATATCACCGTTCACCAGCTGCAGGGTCATTTTACCGGTTTCCAGTTTCGACAGGTCCAGCATTTCATTGACCAGGTTCAGCAGGCTCTGCCCGTTGCGGATGATCATATCAACGCCATTGTCCAGGTGCTGCGCCGGGTTGTTTTTAACCTGCTGCGCCATGCCAAGTATAACGGTTAAAGGTGTACGAAATTCGTGGGTGATGTTGGTGTACAGTTGTGTTTTTACCGTATCCAGCTCCTTTACCCTTTTGGCTTCCCGCTGCTCAAAATTCAATTGTGATTTCAGCCTGGCCCGGTTAACACTGAATTTAAAATAAGCCCGGATACCGAGCCCCAGCAAAATTGCATATAACCCATAAGCCCACCAGCTGCGCCACCAGGGTGGCAGAACGGTGATCTGCAGTTCGGCGGTCTTATCGCTCCAGATGCCCTGGCTGTTGCTGCCCTGTACTTTAAAAATATATTTGCCTGCGGGCAGGTGTAAATAAGTGGCCGTGCGGCGCGTGCCCGATTCCACCCAATCCTTATCTACACCCACCAGTTGGTAACGGTATTTATTCTGACCGGGCGCTGTAAGATCAAGTGATGAAAATTCAAGCGTAAGAATATCCTGCAGGTGTGTAAGCGTAATTTCTTTGGATTGCTCAATGGTATTTTTCAGTACTGCTGTTTTATCCCCGGGAGCAATGGATTCGTTATTGATCAGGATATCGGTGATAAAAACATTGGGCATAAATCCGGGTACGAGTATTTCCTTTGGATCAAATATATTCAGGCCGTTAACCCCGCCAAAGGCAAGACGGCCATCAGGTAACCTGGCATAGGCGCCGGTATTGAATTCATCATCCTGCAAACCATTTGCCTTGGTAAAATTGTGAAAGACGCGTTTGTTGCTGTTGAAGTTTTTTGCAGCAGTGAGGCAGAAAATACCTTTATTGGTACTGCCCCATATATTGCCGGCATTATCTGGTAATATCCCATACACCACATCATCTGGTAATCCATCTTTCGTTGTCAGGTGAAAAAAATCGCCGGTGTTCTTGTCCAGCCTGTTTAGCCCACCGCCTTTTGTGGCGATCCATAAATACTTTCCGGGGGCAGCAGGGTCATCCAAAAAGCAGGACACATGATTGTAATTGAGCGAATTGCGGTTGCCGGGATTATTGTAAAACCACTTTACCCGTGGTAATGTATTTGAACTGTCCGGGAAAATAACTTTCACAAAACCTTCCGGAGTGCCGATCCAGCATACTCCCTGTTTGTCTTCATACAATGCAGTACAGATCGATCTGGCCGGTATGGGTTTGGCAGCCATATCGTTAATGCTAAAGCTGTCTATCCTATCTGAAGCAGTATGGATGCGGGTGAATTTACCTCCCAACCCCGCCAGCCAGATATTGCCTTTACTGTCTTCAAGCATGGGTTGTTTAGCACCAATACTTTTATAATCGTTGATCTGTGGATAGGATACCAGTTTGCCGGAAACAGGATCGTATTTCAGATACCCTTTGTGATCACTTTTTATCCAGTAATTACCCGACCTGGAAATGATGAAATTATCTACCTCTTTAAGACCGGGAATGTTGCCGAATGCATTTTTATGTATCGAATCATTGAGCAGCCTGCTCCAGCCATAGGCAAAATCCCCTAAAAAGATATCATCCGAATTAACCGGAATGATCCACTTTACACTGGTGCCGGGTACCGGGGTATATGTTTTGAACCTGCTGCCTGCTGAATTGTATTTCCTGAGCCCATATCCAACTGAGCCAGACCAGGGTATGCCGGACCGGTCGATAATGAACGGATAACATAACCTGGTTTTGGTTTCCGGTAGTGGTGCATTCCAGTTTATGGGCTTGCCCGGTTCATGTTTATAGACACTATAAAAATACTCTTCCCGGTGGTGGTTCTCCCACAGTTGTTCTTTGGGTTTAAAGATGATATTGCCTGCAGGTGTTTTACTGCTGTTGAATAACGGAACTAACTCTTTTCCGTCTGTAAGATAAAGATTGCCATTGATCAATTTACTGCCATCCGGGTTCAGGTAACCGTCATTAAGCAGTATGCCATTGTAGAGCCGGATAAAATTGTTCTTCAATGGATCAAATTGATATACTGTTCCATCCATACCGCCGATCCAGGTAATGCCATTCCTGTCGGTTCCCATGCCATATACCTGGGCATTATCGGGTAATGTAAGCCTGGTAATAACAGGTGCGGCATTCTTAGTAAAGAAATGGTCGCCGGGTTCAACAATATTCAGGCCGGCAGCGTCTGTGGCTACCAGTAACCTGTCATCAGGCATTTCAGTTATCGCCCGTATGCCATTGCCCGAAAGGCTGGCCGGATCTGACTTGTTGTGTGTGATGCGGTGAAATTTTCCGTTTTGTTTATTATAAACATTCAGGCCGGCATTTTCTGTTCCCGCCCAAATCCGCCCTTTTGAATCTTCAAAAAGTTTTACAATGGTGTTGCTGCTGAGGCTGTGGGCATTATAGGGATCGTTGGTAAACACTTTAAAACTGTAACCATCATAACGGTTCAATCCGTTTTTGGTAGCCACCCAGATAAAGCCTTCGGTATCCTGCAACAGATCGAATACCATACCCTGAGATAAACCCTGGGCAGTGGATATGGATTCGTAAGCAGGCGTGTTTTGAGCAGTAACTGCCACTCCCCACCACGTTAAGGCAAGTACGAATATTATTTTAAATGGTATTGTGGGTTTGTCCATTTGCGTATAAAGATAGCCGGAAACACATTTTATATCACATTGAATCTAAAGAAATGATTGGCCGCTTTTGTAAAATGACGAATTAATCCTGCTGATGCACAATTTGTCCGGTTAATAAGTAATAATATACGTTAGAATGGTGGATTTGTACTCACTAAAAGCCGGGATATGGCAGAATTTTACATCGTTGCCCTTAGCCGTTACAGGCAGTAACGGGCAAACCGTCAAACCAATCTTTTTTAACCAATAAACCAAACTAACATGAGCAAGAATCTTCGTTTTACCACAAAGATGTTTTTTCTTCTTTGTATGCTTATTCCTTTTGCAGGCATGAGCCAAACCAAAAATGTAATTTCCACCCACCGGGTATTTCCAAAAATGGACAAAACACTTGAGTTTGAAAAAGCCCTGGCCACACATGCTCAAAAGTACCACAGCGGTACGGCCCATTGGCGGGTATTTGCCATCCAGTCGGGCCCGGATATGGGAGGATACCATATTACCGAAGGGCCAACAAGCTGGGAGGCAGAAGATGTAAGGGGTAATTTAGGCAATGATCACAACCTGGATTGGAATAAAAATGTGGCCATCTATTTAACCGACAGGGAATCGGGCGGGTATTCCGTTTACCAGGATTCTTTAAGCACCATAGCACTGGGTGATTTTTCGGATAAGATCAATGTTACCCATCTCTATCCTAAAATTGGCGGAACTGGAAAAATATATGGCCTGATAAAAAAAATGAAAGCGGCCTGGCAGGCCGATGGATCTACAGTTGCAGTTTATGCAGTCAGCTCATCGGGACCGGCCCAGTATTCAATAGTGACCAGGTATAAGCAGGGTTTAAAAGAAAGGGCACAGGGTTTCCGCAAACCTTTCAGGGAAACTTATGAAAGCATACATGGCGTAGGCTCCTGGGAAGATTACCTGGATACCTTAAGGGAATACGCCAATGAGGGATGGAGTGAATTGCTTTTTCTGCGTGCGGACTTAAGTTCTAAATAAATTTGTTCATAGTGTCAGAGTCCTCAGGGTTTTAATAAAACCCTGAGGACTTTATTAAAACCATCAGAATTATAACTGTTGTGCCTATATGCTTTTCTAAAACCTTACATAACATGAAAGCAGCCATCAGCATTCCGCTAAAGCATAGCAACACCATTCCTTCACTTTCGGAAAATACCACCCTCAGGTATTTTAATTTTATTGCCCTGTATTTTGCACAGGGTGTTCCGGAAGGAATGTTATTTTTTGGCATTCCGGCATGGATGGCCATGAATGGCAGATCACCCGGGGAAATTGCCGGATTTGCCGTTGCCTGTGGATTGCCCTGGAGTTTTAAATTTATTGTTGCGCCGCTGATGGACCGCTATACCTGGTTGCCAATGGGGCGCAAAAGGCCCTGGGTACTTTTCGGTCAACTGGGATTAATAGCAAGTTGTATAGCCATGGCTTATGTGCCCGATCCCTTAAATAATTTAAACCTGTTCATGGCTGCAGGTTTTTTGGTATCCTTCTTTGGTGCTTTCCAGGATGTGGCTACGGATGGAATGGCCGTTGATATCATTCCTGTAAACCAGCAGGCCCGGGCCAATGGCCTGATGTGGGGTTCAAAGATCATTGCCATTTCCACTACCCTTGCATTAGGAACCTGGCTGTTGAATAAATACAATTTTACCACTTCCATACTGATGCTTTCGGCCATGATCGGCATTATCATGCTGGTGCCGTTATTGATCAGGGAGCGGAAAAATGAAAAGATATTGCCATGGACAGCAGGCGTTGCTTCGCCCGAAACCAAAAAAATGCAGCTAACCAGCTGGGCCTCTATTTTCAGATCCTTATACAGTGTGTTTAGTTTGCGAAACTCAATCCTGCTTACTTTAATGATGTTCATCGCGCAGGGGGCCTACAATTATATTGACACTTTACTGCCCATTTTTACGGTAAAAGAACTGAACTGGACGAACAGCAGTTATTCCCAATTCTACGCAACTGCAAAAATAATCGGCGGCATAGGAGGTATGCTTATCGGCGGTATATTAATTGACAAATTCGGTAAAAAGCGCATGATGAATATTTATTTTGGCGGCATGGTGCTTTTTACATCAGTACTTGCTTATTCAAAAACATATTGGGGCGACACTTCTTTTATTTATGCTTTTATGATGCTCTATAATATCATGTACACATTTGCCTGCATCGGCATTTTTGCCATCGCCATGCAATGTTGCTGGAAAAAAGTTTCGGCAAGCCAGTTCACGCTGTATATGACCATTGGTAACCTTGGACGAATTGCTTTGGCATCGTTGATTGGCCCGGTAACGGCAAATTTCAACTGGCAAATTGCCCTGGCGGTCTTTGCTGTGATGATTGCAACAGCCTGGCTGCTGCTGCAGTTCTTAAACATCAACAGGCAGGTAGAAAGAGTGGTTAACCTGGAAAACAGGGATGCAAAAGATCAAATGGCAATAGTAAGATAATTATCAGTTTTCAATCATTCTTAAAATCAAATTTTTAAAACCATGAAAAAAATTTCTCTATTGGCAACAACTCTTTTTGTGGGTTCACTATTATTTATTAGTTGCAACAATGCCGACACAACAAAAACTGCAGCAACAGAGCCGGCAGCCGGCGAAGCACCAGAGTATTTTAACCTGAGGCCAAAGCTTGAAAAGGAATATGGCTACACCCATGCGGTTAGAATTGGTGATGACCTTAAAATTTCCGGTGCCGTAAGCATGAACGATTCAGGGATGATCGTTGCCCCAGGCAATATGGAGCAGCAAATGAAGAATTGCTATGCCGACCTGGAAAAAATATTACAGCATTATGGCTTTACAGTTGATGATGTAGTAGCAGAAAATATTTATACCACCAATATGGCGGAGTTCATCAAAGTATCAGGATTTCGCAGTTCCATCTATAAAAAACAATTCCCCACAGGTACCTGGCTGGAGGTAAAAGGACTGGCCGTAGAAGGACAGTTGATCGAGATCGATATGGAAGCGCATAAGACAAAATAAAGACCAGCTTTGGCGACTTTAAAAAACCGGGAAAAAATGGCAGTTGAGTTATTTGTAATGATTATATTGAAGTACCAAAATTAACCATTATGCAACCAGCTCTAAATGCCGGCTCCAAACGTATCGAATCCATCGACATTGTACGCGGCATCGCCATGGTCATCATGGCACTGGATCATGTACGTGATTATTTTCACATCACGGCCAATATTGATGACCCGCTGAACCTGGATACCACCACCCCGCTGCTGTTCTTCACCCGGTGGATAACCCATTTCTGTGCACCCATTTTTGTTTTTTTATCGGGCACTTCCATTTACCTGCAAAGCCTGCGTAAAACAAAAAAAGAACTCAGCGCCTTTTTGATCAAACGCGGGCTATGGCTGATCTTTGTTGAATGTGTGATCATTGCTTTTGCCTGGACCTTTTTACCCACACTCAATGTAATTCCGCTCCAGGTCATCTGGGCCATCGGTATCAGCATGGTGTTGCTGGGACTTCTCATATATCTTCCGTATAAATTAATACTTGTATTAGGGCTGGTGATCGTCTTTGGCCACAACCTGCTCGATATCCCTGAATCAGCCCCGGGTTTTAAAGCCGGTTTCTGGTGGGATCTTTTTCATCATGGTTATTTTACTCCTTATCAATATGCTGATAAACATATTATACTGATGGTATATCCTTTTGTGGCATGGACGGGTGTGATGATGCTGGGTTACTGTGCAGGAATATTTTTTACAGCATCCTATACACAGGAACAACGCATGAAGATCATATTCCGCACCGGGCTGGCACTTATTGGTTTGTTCATTGTTGTGCGGTTCATCAATATCTACGGCGACCCTTATCCATGGCAATCACAAAAAACAGCTTTGCTGAGTTTCTTTTCGTTCATGAAAGTGCAGAAATATCCTCCCTCGCTTTTATACCTCTGTATCACCATCGGGCCGGCCCTGTTATTGCTTTCTTTTGTTGAAAAAGTCAAAAACAGGTTCACCAACATCATGCTGGTATTTGGCCGCACTGCATTTTTTTATTATATCCTGCACCTCTACCTTATTCACGGGCTGGCTGTCATCAGTTTTTTTATAAAAGGGCACACCGTAAAAGAAGCCATGGACTCCGTTCAAACCCTGCCCTTCCTGTTTGTGTTGCCGGGCGTTGGATGGGGATTGGCAGTGGTTTATGCAGTTTGGGCAGCTGTGATCATTTCCCTGTACCCTTTGTGCAAATGGTACGACAGGTATAAAACCAGTCACAAGGAAAAATGGTGGCTTAGTTATTTATAGGATAACATTAAAATGTTTCTTTATTATTCATCATAAAATAAATCAAAATGAAAAAAACAATTCTTCTACCGGTGATCGCCGCATGCGTATTGATGATTGTTTCCTGCCAGGAATCAGCAAAGCAGGAAACACCTGCTGCAGAACCAGCAGTTGCAGTTGAACCAGTTAAGCCCGACATGGCAAACATCAGGGCTGAAATACAGGCGATAGAAACGGCCTGGGCTGCTGCACAGAATGCCAAAGATGTAAATGCACTTATGGCCATGTATGCTGATGATGCCGTGAGCATGCCTGATGGTGAACCAATGCTCACCGGGAAAGCAGCTATTCAAAAGAAACAGGAATCCGATTTTGCAAAGCCGTCTAAGTATGCCAGTATAGCTTTTGAAACCATGGATGTTTATGCACAGGGAGATGTGGTTACCGAGGTAGGTAAAACGATGTATAAAGATGCGGCCGGCAAAACTATGGGTGGCGGAAAGTACATTGCTGTGTTTGAAAAAAGAAATGGCAAATATCTATGCATCCGGGAGATTTACAACCAGGATTCAAAGTAGGTTTACATTGAGGGGCAGCACTCAACGCCGCCCCTCAATTTTATCAAGCACGTATAACATATGCTTAACGATTGATTACCCTCCTTAAAATATACTACCGGAATAAATAAAGGGCAACATGAAAAATAAAATAACATGCTTCTTTGCGGCACTGCTGATCAGCTCACCTGCATTAAAAGCCCAGGTGCCTGTTCGTGAAGAACCCTTTCACCAAAATGTTTTAGAAAATAAATACATCCGCCTGCTGGATGTACGGATAAAACCCGGCGATACGAGTTTGTTTCACATTCATGCAACGCCGTCGTTGTTTCTTCACTTTACAAATACAGTTGTATGCTCACAAATAAAAGGGAAGGAATGGGTTACCGGAAAAAACACACAAGGCAATGCTTCTTACAGGTCATTTGTCAATGATACCCTGGTGCACCGGGTGAGTAATTGCGATACGGAGCCATTTCATGTTACCGATATAGAAATTCTTTCTGCATATAATCCAGCATCATCACTTACCCCTTTACCATTTACTGTTTTGTTTGAAAACGAAAAAGCAATTGCTTACCGTTTGAGCGGACCGTCATTCACCAGCCAGCTGGTCAAAGGCCGCGGGCCGGTGGTAGCAGAACTGGTTGCCGGAGATGAAGTGACCTGTCATGATACGCAGCATAAAAGGTCAACCACAATAAGTACAGGAAAATATTTGTATCTGGAACCCGGCAGTTCTTTTTATTTCACCGCCACAAAAAATAAAGAAACAAACCTGGTACTGTTTGAGATCAAATAACTGAATAAAAGACGCATTGACCTCATTTCTCGAAACATGAGTTATAAAACAACCCATGAAGCAGGATAAAAAAATATTTTTCATACAAAGATCCACCGTTAAACCCGGTTAAACATGACAAATGAAAAAACAGGTGAAGGATTAAAACGGGTGATCGGTGTGCCGGGACTTGCGCTTTCCATTATAAATGGCGTAATCGGCTCGGGCATATTTGCACTCCCCGCGATCGTAGGTATTGCGATGGGTGCATTTGGGGTGTTCAGTTATATTTTCTGCAGCATTATGCTGGCTGCCATCATGCTTTGCTATGCCGAGGTTGGGAGCCGGGTCACCAGCAGTGGCGGGTCCTATGCCTATGTGGAAGCCGCATTCGGCAACTTTGCCGGTTTCATCATTAACTGGTTATACTTTTTTGGGTGGGGTATTTTAGGCAGCGCCGCAGTAACGAATATCATTGCCGATTCCCTGGCTGTACTGTTTCCTGTTTTTTCCCATCCGCTCATGCGCGGATTTTTCTTTTTTGTACTGATCGGTTTCATTGTGCTGCTCAATGTGCGTGGCACAAAACAGGGAATTGGTTTCGTGAAAGGGATCACCGTCATTAAATTATTACCGCTGCTGGGCATCATCATCTTTGGGTTCAGCCAGGTAAAAACAGCCAACCTGCAATGGGAACATATCCCTTCCCTGAAAACATTTGGCGACACAGCCCTCGTTTTGTTCTTTGCCTTTGCCGGTTTTGAAACATCCCTCGGTGTGAGTGGCGAATTTAAAAACCCTAAACGCACGGTTCCGCTCGGAATTTTATTGGGCGGCATTACTGTTCTTATTGTATATATGTTAATACAAATGGTCACGCAGGGTATACTCGGCGCAGAAATTGCTTCATATAAAGATGCACCACTGGCAGCCGTAGCCGAAAAGATAATAGGCCCCGCGGGGGCGACCATCCTGCTCATCACCGCAGCGATATCCTGCTTTGGAAGCGTAAGTGCCGATATCATGGCAACACCGCGTTCATTATTTGCCGGCGCCAATGACCATATGTTTCCGGGGTTCCTGGGTAAAGTCCATCCAAAGTTTGCCACGCCGCACCTGGCCATAATCACCTATGGTGCACTGATCTTTATTTTTTCTGTTTCAGGCGGTTTTAAACAGCTGGCCGTACTGGCCAGTGCAGCCATACTGCTCATTTACCTTGCGGTTATTTTAGCTGCGGTTAAATTAAGAAAGCAGGCGGCGGCGGAAAAAACATTCAGGGCGCCCGGTGGTTTGATCTTTCCATTCATTGGCATTGCTTCCATTGTATGGTTGCTCAGCAGTTTAAGCAAGTGGGAAATTTTATCAACCCTTATTTTTATTGCGGCAGTATGTGTTATCTATTTTGTGATGAAGGGATTTAAAAAATAAAACAAATAACATGATAAAAAGAATTTCATTCCTGGCTGTTATCCTTTGCGTTTGCCTGGCAGCTGCAGCACAAACGGCCACTGTATATGATGTAGTGCTGGAGGGCGGCCGCGTAATTGACCCCGAAACAAAACTGGATGCAATCAGAAATGTAGGCATCATCAATAACCGCATTGCGCAAATCTCACTGGAACCTTTGAAAGGAAAAGAAACGGTCAATGTAAGCGGGTTGGTTGTTGCTCCCGGCTTTATTGATTTGCATGTACATGGCAGAAGCAATGTGGAGCAGGAATACCAGGTGCATGACGGAGTTACAACAGCATTGGAACTGGAATGGGGTATTGAACACCTGGGCAAGTGGTATGATTCAAGAAAAGGCAAAGCCTTAATTAATTACGGGGCAAGTGTATGCTGGCCCTTTGAACGGTTTAAAGCCATTGGTAAATATCAAAACGCTGTAGATAGTTTACTGCAAACAACATTAAAGGGAGAAGCAGGTATTGGAACAATGACCAACACTATTTTACGGGCCGCCAATGAAGCTGTTTCGCCAGGCACAATGGATCAAACACTTGAAAACATCAAAGCTTCACTGGCGGATGGTGGCATTGGTATTGGTGCACCCATTGGCTATTTGCCCAAAACAAATCCATCTGAATTGTTCCGGGTATATAAACTGGCGGGTGAGATGCAGGCCCTTGTATTTTCGCATGTAAGGCAGCCCGATATTATTTCTATACAGGAAGTGATAGCCGTTGCGGTACTTACTGGAGCACCACTCCACATTGTTCACATCAACAGTATGTCGCTGGGGAATATTGAACTGTCGCTGGAGATGGTGAACGCAGCAGGCAAAAAAGGTTTTGATATCAGCACTGAATTATACCCATACACTGCCGGTTCTACTTCGTTGCAGAGCGCCATGTTTGATGAAGGCTGGCAGCAAAGGCTTGGCATTAGTTATGGCGATCTGCAATGGGTAGCTACAGGCGAACGGCTCACCAGGGAAAGCTTTGAAACTTATCGCAAATCCGGCGGCGTAGTTATCATCCATGTAATGAAACCCGAATGGATCAAAAGAGGTATCGCCGCCCCCGGTGTTATGATCGCATCAGATGGAATGACTTATGCAAAACTGGCTCATCCAAGAACGGCCGGAACCTTTTCAAGAGTACTCGGTAAATATGTACGGGAGGATAAAGTGATCGATCTGAATACAGCCATTGAAAAAATGACCTTGCTGCCTGCAAAGCGTTTGGAAAACATTGCCCCTTCCATGCGTTACAAAGGAAGGATACAGGTAGGTGCCGATGCTGACATTACCATTTTTGATCCCAACACCATAATTGATAAAGCAACTTTTGAAAAAGGGCTTGAATTTTCAGCTGGCATAGAACATGTAATTGTGAACGGAAGTTTCATATTAAAGAATGGCAAAACAGTAAGCCATGTTTTTCCCGGGCAGGCTGTTTATGGAAAATTTAAAAAATAAATTGCTTTTACGAAAAACAGAAAGTGCAACAAGATAAAATCAATCAGCCTGCTCCCATCAAAACACGAAACATCATTTTCGGAATGATTCTCGTGTTCATTATCGTACACATTGGCTTTCATGCTACTTATATAAACCAATTTCCGGTATTTCAGAAATACAACTGGCTGCATCATATTCACGGGGCATTGATGGGTGGGTGGGTAATGCTCTTGCTGGCTCAACCCATTTTGATTCATAAGAAAAAATTTGCAACACATCGTTTTCTTGGCAAATTGAGTTATGCAGTTGCACCATGTATGATCGTATCCATGGTATTTATAGCCAGGCATAATTATCAAACAGGCATTCTTACAAAATCAGCTATTGATGTGATGGCCATACAATCCATAACCTGGATGCAAATAGTCATGTTCGTATTGTTTTATTCTTTGGCCATCTATTATAGAAAGAACAGTTACAATCACATGCGTTTTATGATTGCCACAGCCATCATAATGCTTGGCCCGCCCATAAACAGGATCATCTTCAGCTATTTTCCTGATGTACCAACAGTGTATATTTTTTTAATTTCATTATACGTGAAAACCGGGGTAGCTTTTGCTTTGTTTTTAAGTGACTTTCTAAAAAAGAAATATTTAATGCCAGGTTTGATTGTGCTTTCAGCATTCCTGTTTTCCGATATCGTATTTCATGCCCGT